>DASYIM010000163.1:0-5605 GCA_035997625.1 Gemmatimonadaceae bacterium | reverse complement strand
CGAAAGCTGAATTCCGCCCTCGACCTTTCGAATCATCCTCACGAAGGCGCCGGCGATCTCCGGCTCGAATTCCGTTCCGGCGCGTTCCTCTATGTAGCCGACCACGCGCTCGGTCTCCCACGACTCGCGGTAAGGACGCTTCGTGCGCAGCGCGTCGTATACGTCGCACACGTGAACGAGATTGCTTGCCTTGTGGCACGGACGGTGGTAGTGCCGCGTCGGGTAGCCGTGCCCATTTATCATGATGTGATGCTCGTGAGCGACGGCGGCGGCGAGATCGAGACGCCGCCCGCTCTCGATAATCAACTTGGCGCCCTGAACCGGGTGATTCTGCATCACAAGGCGTTCTTCGTCGGTGAGCTTCCCCGGCTTGTTCAGAATCTCGGTTGGGATGGTCACCTTACCCAGGTCATGCAGCAGACCAGCGATGCCGAAGGTGCGGACGTCCTGCTGCGCCAGCTCGAGATACTCGGCGAGCGCCATCACCAGCACCGAGACGTTCAGCGAATGCGTGGTGGTGTATTCGTCGAACTCTCGCAGCTGCAGCAGAGGCAGAATCATCTGCTGGTCGCCGTGCATCGCCATCGACAGCGAACGGACGACCGCTTCCGCCTCGGCCAGAGGCAGCTTTCCGCGCTCCAGCACTTCACGGTGCATCGACTGGACTGACTCCGCTTCTTCACCCAGCGAGTACGAAATGGTCGCCACCGGTACGGGCGTTTCGAAGGACTCCTGGAGCTTTTTTGTTTCCCCGCGAATTCCCAGCGCACCAACCTTGATACCGGTTGGGCGGTTGGTCCTCGCCTCGGCGGAATCGATGAACGAGAGCGTAATGCGGGCCATCATCTCCTCGAGGAATTCCTCGTACTGCTCGCGACTGACGTCGGTGTCGAACTCCATCCGCTGCACGCCGGCCTGCGCGAGCCGGTTCGCCCACTCCCAGTCGCCGAGCTCGCGAAGAGACGTGTCCTGATAGATGGTTTCCTCTCCGAGGAACGAGAAGCGCGGGTGAGGGTCGTTTTTCTGAAGATCGCGCAGGCATTGATACGACCGATCGACGGCGCGCTCTCGGGCCGGATGGCCGTCGTTGTAGAGCGCCATTGTCGAGACGGCCTTGCCGAACGAGACCAGGAAACGAATCGGATCGCTCATTCCGTGAGACTTTTGGGCGTGTTAACCTGCGTCCGTGTGATTTTCGCCCGGACTTCCGGATTTTTGCTTTGTTCGGCGAGCCTTAGCGCGGTTTCCGCGGCCGGGTCGGTGCGCCAGTTGCTGGCGATCATGCTCAGAGCGGCGAGCATTTCCGGCGTGGGCGACCTCAACTTCGGGCGGCGCGGCCAGTGGGCTTCCGTCAGCACGAAACCAAGGAACCACGTCAGGGTGTCGGCGTTGTGGTGCTGCGCGACGATGCGAATGCCCATCGTGCGCAGCTGTGAATCAAGCTCACCGCGATCGACCCTCTGTCTGATCAAGTCAATCCCGGCGCGCGGGCATCGCTCCTGAGCGACGGTCAGGCCGGCGAAGACCACCCGGTCGTCGGCGTCCGACAACGCGCTCATGATGGTTTCGTCGCGCTCGCCGGGATTGCGAAGGAGCAATCGCACCGCTTCGCGGCGTACGAGCGGCTCGTCACTGTCCAGAAACGCGCGCGGAGAAAACCCGTTGGGCAGCGCGCCGAGCTTGCCAAGCAGCACCAGCAGCTCTCTTTGCACCACCGGCGGAGCGGCGCCGATCTGCGCCACCACAGGTTGTCCAATCTCTTCGCCGAGCGACAGGAGCAGATCGTAGAACTGCGCCCTCGCTTTCGCGTCCTCGAACGAGACCCCCGCTGCCAGCAGCGCGGGAACGGCGCTGGAGCCGATGCGCTTGACGAAGCGGGTGATGAGAGGGATGTCCAGACGCGGCTGCTTGAGTAGCGAATCGAGTACTTTCTCGCCAACCAGGAAATCCCATACCGGCGCGGCGGCCTGAGCGTTTGGCGCCCGTTCGACGAGATCGAGCAAAACTTCCGCTCGCCCGCTCTGACACAACTCTATCATCGCGCTCCGCACCTGCGGACCCATTGCGCCCACCTCGATCGCGATCTGAACCATTCTTTCCGGCTCGCATTCAATGGGAACCGCGCCGTTCGAAGCCGGTTTCGCGGTGGCTCTGGTGCTCGACATCTGCTGCAGCACCTGCCGATAGGCTTCAGGATTGGGGTCGTCGAGGGACCAGTCATCAACGAGACGACGCATGACGTCGCGGATGGTCGGATCCGTTCTGGCGCGAGGGACGTCGCCGGATGACGGGTGGTGGGCCAGCTTGGAGAGCATTCGCAGCATGGAGTGCGAGACGGTCTGACCTTCCGCCGCCGAAGCCGCCTTCACCAGGTCTATCACCGCCTCGACGGTGATACCCTGCGACGCGTCGAGAAGGAAGCGTCGCCGCTGGAGCTTGTCTCCGCCCATCTCGAGAAGGCGCTCGAGCGTGGATTCCTTTAGCGAGCCGACGAGCCGGGACACTCGACGCTGAAGGCCCGCTGCCTCGGGACCTTCAGCAGTTTTGAGCTCCTCGCCGATCTGCAGCAAGTACCCGACGATGACCTGGTCGTACGCCTCTTCACGCTGGTGTTCGTCGATCGCCCGGGCGACGGTGGCCGGCTCGAGCGCCGCGTTGTCGGCGGCATCGTCTCGCTTTACCGGATCCGATGTGTCCGAGACCAGAGCTGCGCGGGCGAGGCCGATCCAAAGCTGCGTGGCGCGACCCGCTTTCATCTGGTCCGCACTCGGCGCCTCGGCGGGGTCCTCCTCGATCAGCTGCAGCCGGTCGTAGGTGAGAGGAAAGAACCGCACGTGTTCCCAGAGCTCTCCGACTCGCTCGGTGTCGTGCCCAATCGGTGTGGTCGACCTCAGTGGATCGACCGCGAGCGCGGCGAGCGCTGACCCCAGCTCGTCACGGGTGATGCCGCGAACGAACTTCACGGCGCCAACGTGATGGTCGTGAAGCCGCTGAGCGAGCTCCTTCAGCACCGGGTTCAGGGGATCCGTCGCCACCCCCTCGATAATCAGCTGCCGGCGCGCCACGCCGATCGAGAGCGAATCACGATCTCCGACGAAGAGAGCGCCGATCCTGTTCGCCACACCATCGACTGCTACGTCGAGCAGCGGATGGCTCGTCGGGTAGATCGCGTGCTTGTTGAGCGTGATCGACAATTCCACCAGAAAATCCGCAAGCTCGCGTGACAGCGTTGCGACCACCGGCTTGGAACCGGGGGCGGCGCCGGACGGTGCAGCAGGAGCTGCCGGTGGTGCTGTTTGAGGCGGATTTGTCATGAAGCGTGCACGAGCGGCCGAGGCTAATTTTTTACGGTGCCGGCTGACTTATACTCGACGCGTTGGCGGGTGCTGACGTTACTCGCTTTTTCCGAGTTGTTGGCGATGTCGCTCTGGTTTTCGGCCAGCGCGGTGACCCCCCAGCTTCGCTCGATCTGGGGCCTGACCACCGCCCAGGCGGGCTGGCTGACCACCATCGTACAACTGGGGTTCGTCTGCGGCACGGCCATGGCAGCCCTTCTGAATCTGGCAGACCTGGTTCCCGCCGGCCGGCTTTTCAGCGCCTCGGCGCTGCTCGGTGCGATAGTGAACGCGGGGATTCTTGTCGCTCAAGGCTTCCCGGCCGCCCTCGTCTTCAGGTTTCTGACAGGTTTCTTCCTCGCCGGCGTCTACCCACCGGCCATGAAGATGGTCGCCACGTGGTTCCGCTCCGAGCGCGGATTTGCCATAGGCGTGATAGTTGGAGCCCTGACCGTCGGGAAGGCTACGCCCTACCTCGTGCGTTCGCTGCCGCACATTGGAGTGAGGCCGGTGGTTTTGACCTCCAGCGTCGGCGCGGTGATCGCGGCGGTACTGGTCGCGGGGACCTACCGGGACGGGCCGTACCCGTTCGCCTCCCGCCCATTTTCCTGGCACCAGGTGCGAGACGTGTTGAAAATTCGCGAATGGCGGCTCGCGACGGGGAGTTATCTCGGTCACATGTTCGAGCTTTACGCGTTCTGGACCTGGATTCCATCGTTCCTCGCGGCGAGCATCGCTGCCAGCGAGAGGGTTCGGGCGCCGCGACTGATTTCGCTGCTGGCGTTCACCACGATTGCCGTCGGCGGCATCGGATCGGTGTGGGGAGGCCTCTTTGCGGACAAGCGCGGGCGGGAGAAGCTCGTTTCCATCTCACTCTTCATGAGTGGGAGCTGTTGTCTGCTGAGCGGCGTTCTGTTCGGCGGGCCGATCTGGGTGCTGGGCGCGCTGGCCATGACCTGGGGGTTCTTTGTGATTGCGGACAGCGCCCAGTTCAGCACGCTGGTTACCGAGTCTGTCCCGGCTCATACCGTTGGCACGGCTCTCACCATCCAGACTTCGCTTGGCTTTCTGCTGACGATGCTCCCAATGCAGCTCGTCCCGCTCATCGCTCAGCGCACCAGTTGGCGTTGGGCCTTCGCTATACTGGTCCTAGGTCCACTCGCCGGAATCGCCGCCATTCGTAAATTCGCGGCGCTACGCGGGACGCTCGCGCGAAACGACAATCTCGGTCTCTCTGCATAACCCCAACCCAACCTTCCATGCGAATGGTCAACGAGTTCAAGGAGTTCCTGCTCAAGCAGAACGTGATTGCGCTTGCAATCGCGGTGGTCGTCGGCACCGCGCTGAATACCCTCGTCAAATCCGTTGTCGACGGGTTCATAATGCCGATTATCCTCGTCTTTCAGCCGGGCGGGGACTGGCAGACGGCCAAATGGACCGCCGGGCCGTTTACGTTCGGCCTCGGCGGGTTTCTGGCGGCGGTGATCAATTTCATAATCGTCGGGTTCGTGGCGTGGCGGATCTCCAAGCTTTTCATCCGCGACGTGCCGAAGAAGGATTGTCCGTTCTGCAAGATGTCGATCGACGCTGGTGCCACGCGCTGCCCCAACTGCACGAGCCAATTGGCGGCGGCCTAGCTACAACGCGTAGCCGAGCGCCGCGCGAACTTCGGTCGAGAGCGTTTCGCCGGTAAAGGGCTTTTGAAGGTAGGGCACCTGCCCAGATTCTTTGCCGGGGAATACTTCATCTTTCGGATAGCCGGACATGAAAAGAACCCGCAGCCCGGGGCTGAGCTCTTTGAGCTCCTCCACCATTCCTCGTCCCCCGAGATTTGGCATCGCGACGTCGGTGAGAACGAGGTCGATTTCGCCGACGTGGGCGGCGGCGACGCGAAGCGCGATGGCGCCGTCTGAAGCCTCGAGCACTCGATACCCTTGCTGCATCAGTATCCGCTTGGCCAACGCTCGCAGGGCGGCTTCATCTTCAACCAGGAGAATCGTTTCGGCGACGCGAGGCGCTTTTTCCGGAACGGCGGCCGCTTTAGGACCTGTTTTGCGCCGCAGTGTCGCCTCGGCGAGCTTCGCGTCGAAAGGCTCGAGCCGCGATGAAGCCAGCAGCTGCCTGGCGAGGATCGACGCGCGTTTGGACGCGGTCTGGATCTCGTCCAGCTCCTGCACGCTGGCAGGATTCTCGCCTATCGAGTCGAGCAGGAATTCGGTGTTGATCTGAATGACAGTGAGGAGATTATTGAGCTCGTGGGCGACGAAACT
>DASYIM010000162.1:0-2968 GCA_035997625.1 Gemmatimonadaceae bacterium | reverse complement strand
ACGCCGTTGGTGGTGCCGTCCAATCCGGTGCTCCACGGATTGCCGAACACCGCGTCGTTGCGATTGACGAAGCGTGTGAGATTGTCGGTCGCGGCATAAGTGTACACGATCGACGCCGCGAGCTGGGCCATGACTTCCTTTTCATAACCCAGTGATGTGCTGATTGTGCGCGGGTTCTGGAAATCCTTGTCGTAGATGAAAATGTCCGGATGGTTCGGCGCGCCCGCCGGGGCGGGCAGCAGAGCGTTGTAGTCCGGCAGGGTGCCAAACGCGCTTCCCGCGACGATCGTTTGGCCGATCGAGCCGTTGGTGCTGCGCGCGCTGGCGAGGTTCAGTCCGGGAATGCGAGCGTAGTAGACGCCGGCGCTGCCGCGCAGAACATCCTTGCCGTCGTTCTTCCTGTCCCAGGCAAACCCGAGTCGCGGCTGGAACATCTTCCAGTCGGAAGGAATCGTCCCGTCAGACGGGAAAGCAAATCTGCCGGCCGCCGTAGTGACCGTTTGCCCGATGAAGCCGTGGAAAAAAACCTGATCCGGCGGCGTGATGGGATCGGCCTCATGTTGTCCGCTCCACCTCAGACCATAGTTGACAGTGAGAGTGGGGGACGCCTTCCAGTTGTCCTGGACGAAGAGGTCGATGTCCTGCTGCGGAATCACCTGAGTTCCGGCCTGCTCCACGGTGCGTCCGCCCACGCCGACCTGCTGGAGGTAGAGAGCGACGGGGCCAGAGATGGATGTCCCGGGGAATGCCGCGCACGAGCCGTTGTTGCTCGTACCCACCCGCACCCCCGCGGCGTTGCTGCATTCGACGTACAGGTGGCCGTTGGCGACGTAGTTCTCGAACCCCGTCACCGAGCCGAAAATGAACCGCCCGTTGCCAAACCCGACGAAGGTCTGATGCTCGGCGGTACTGTTCCACTCAGCACCGGTCTTGAACAGGTGATTGCCCTTGACCCAGGAGATATTGTCGAGCGCCTGGATGCGGGTGTCGTACGACTTGACCGGAATGAAGAACGGCTCGCCGATGCGGAAGCCATTGGCGAAATCCATCCCCGTGTCGGAGAATGGGCGATTCTGCCCCGGAATCTGCGGTCCCGTATAAGGACGCGGTCTGTCTTCGCGAGCGAGCTGAAACCGGAACTCGTTGTCGATGTTGTTGGCGAGGTTGGACACCAGGCTGCCGTTGATGGCGTTCGACTTATCTTTTTCGACCGCGTTGGAGCTGAGCCCCCAGACGTCGACGTCGAAGGTGCCGTTGTTCTGACGTGAGTTCGTGTAGTTGTACTTGAGCGACGCGTTGTTGGTGTTGTTGATCCGGTAGTCCAGCTTTGCCATCGCGACCTGCGCATCGTTCGTACGCGTGATCGGGCCAAAATCACCCGCCAGGGCACCGCCGAATGCGGTGGTGAGGTAGGTCTTGAGGCTGTCGAGCTGGGGGCTGGCGGGACGGGTTTTCTGTTTGACCTCATCGTAGATCTGCTGATCGTAGGCAGCGAAGTAGAACAGCTTGTCCTTCACCAGCGGACCGCCGATGGTAGCGCCGAACTGGTGCTGTTTGAAATCCGGATCGAGGCTGAGATTCGCGTGTTGTGCCGTAGACGACAGCGCACCGGCTTTGCCGAAATAGTGTATGGTGCCCTGGGTGGTATTGGTGCCGCTCTTCGTAATGACGTTGACGAACCCGCCGCTCGATCTGCCGAACTCGGCGTTCGCTCCCTGAGCCACCACGACCATTTCACGAACGGCGTCGAGATTGAAGGTGAACGGTGGTCGTTGGCCCCCGCGCTGCTCGCCGAAAAACGGATTGTTGAAATCGGCGCCGTCGACCGAAACGTTGTTGTGGATTCCCCGCTGTCCGCCAACGCTCAGCACATCGCCGTCCGGGCCCTGGGTGACTGCAACGTTCGGCGTCAGCAGAGTCAGATTGAGATAATTGCGTCCGTTGTTGGGGAGCGCGGACACGACTTCAGACGGCAAGCGTGTCACTTCCGATGAAAGAGTCGGATCGACCGTGGGCGGTTGGGCGACGACGGTGACGCCGGCGAGCTGTGTCGTCGCGCGCGCGAGCACCAGCGGCAGATCGACGGTCCGACCAAGGGTGACGATGATGTTCGATCTGGTCGTCGGCGAATATCCAACGGCACGCGCCGAGACGTCGTAAGTGCCAAGCGGAAGCAGTGTCGCTGCGAATGTGCCGGCGTCGCTGGCTTTGACCGTACGGATAAAGTTCGTCTCGGTGTTTCGCACCGTGATGAACGCGGTCACTGGATTGCCGCTCGAGTCGATGGCTGTTCCGCGAATGACGCCGGTGGTCGCCTGCGCCTGCGCGTGAAGAATCGTTGGGGCGAGTAGGAACGCTGCGGCGAGGATGAAAGAGCGCAGCGAGTGGAACGAGAGCACGGGCCGCATCATAGAGGAATCTCCAGAATGAGTGGGGCTTGGAATCTCGGGGAGACGGAGGGGGAGTCTCCCGGAAAGTTGGGACCAACGTAACCCCAAAGGCTCCCTCTGGCGACCTCTCGTTACAAACTCTACCGCGGCGCGGTCTGGTGCAGATGTTTGGCGATCATTCGCGCCGATTCCAGCGGCTTCCGCTCTGTTGTATCGACCACCAACTCGGGCTCGGGCATTCGCGGACGCTCGAACGTGCCCGCCGCGTCGAGCTTCCGGTACGTGTAGAGATCGCGGAGCTTGCCGAATCTCTGGCGTGAGTCGGCCGTGATGCGCGTCTCCAGCTCGGCATCGGAGCAGCGCAGCTCCACGAAGTGAATCGACCCGCCTTTGCCGGTGACGCGCGATGTCAGTGTCGGAATGAATTCATCGGTGACCGTAGCTTCCGGCGCGAAGGTCATGATGACGCCGGCGAGCCTGGCCCAGATCGCCGCGTCGATCGTCTGCAGCCACAGCCTCTCGCGCAGCACGACGAACGGAGGTGTCCCGAACGCGAACAGCGACGTCGCCAGATCTAC
>DASYIM010000161.1:0-10446 GCA_035997625.1 Gemmatimonadaceae bacterium | reverse complement strand
ATGTCCAGTCGCACTCTTCCGAGGTTCGCATTAGGTGTGACGATCGTCACGAGCACCACGTCGCGCGCGCCAACCACGCAGATATGCCCCTGTTCGGCTTCCAGACGCATGAAAGCAGGCGTGCCCAGACGGGCCGCATCGGATGCCCGGGTGATACGTGAGTAAAGATAGGCCGCCAGCGCGGCGGTGTGCTTCCGCGTGTCGCCCGCTTCCACGCCACTCAGCATCGCGCTCGTCTCGATGATGAGTCCGTCAGACGCGCCGACGACCATGGCGGCAATCACGCCGGGAACGTGGGACAGCGAGGCAACGATACGGCTCACTGCTTTCACGCGTGCCCCCGCATCCAGTTGATCGCCAACGCCACCGAGCGTGTTAACACCCGGCGCACGAGACCCAGCGGCACCGTTGACGACGACGCCAGCAACACCACCGAGTCCTCGGCCGCCGGCGCCAGCGCGATCGTGGCGGCGTCGGTCTCCACGACGACCGCAGTCCAGCGACCGATTCCCAGCAGACGCATCGACTTCGTGACCTCCCTGCCTACCCCGCTCAACGCCGCGCCGACCTCGCCGGAGATGTCTCGGCCGTTCTGGTCGATGTAGCTGCCGGCAAGCGGCACCCCGGCGGCATCGAGCAGCAAAGCCGTTTGCTCGGCTTCTCCGATCGCCGCGGCGAACAGCATTCGGGCCGACTCAGACATTGCGGGCATCGTGTTCCTGGGGCGCGATGTCGATCAGACCCGTGCTCAACATTCCGTAGATGATTTTCGCTACCTCGAATTCCGGCAGCACGAGTCTTTTCCCGATCTCGTGCAGGTTTCGCTCGCCATCGATTACCGACAGCACTTCCCACTCACGGGGGAGGAGGTCGATAAAGGACTCCGGGCCATCGTCGAGGGGCGCCAGGCGCGGGGTCACGCGGGCGTCGGGAATCTTGTCAGCCATCCGCGACCACTCGTCGATGCGCCTTGCGCCTTCCATCAACAGAGACTCGGTGCTCACCCGCACTGCGATATCCTTTCTGATCGGCCGGGGCGGCTCCTCGGTAAATGAGAAGAAACCCTCCGACCACGACATCAGATCGAACACCACGGTTTCGATCTGCTGCCGCATGAACCTGTCGATGTCGCGGGGAGTGACGATTCCGTGCGCCACGAGGATCTCCCCCACTCTGCGCTTGTCGCCGGCACGCTGCATCGCCGTCGCCCGCGCGAGATCAGCGGCAGACGCTTTCCCCGACCGCTCGAGGATTGTTCCCAGCAGGTGCGGGTTGCTCTTCATCGTCGCGGCGACAATGGTCCCCGCATCGAAATATACGCTTCCTTCGTTGTTCCTCTCCGGAGAATGCACGCGCAAGGTTCCAGTCTTCCGGCTCAGATCGAGCAGCTGGAAGACATCGTGGATGCCCAGCTCGCGTAGTGGACCTTCGATCGCCATCAGGCGCGCCCTCGGAGAAGGAGCCTTCGGTAGCGGAGCGCTTCCGAATGGTTGGGATCAAACCGCAGTACCCGCTCGAACGCCTTGAGCGCGTCACTCTCGCGGGCGAGATCGATGAGTATCTCGCCAAGCGCGATCAGCGCGGCGAAGTGGTAGACGTCGCGCCGGATCAGCGCGACGATGCGCGGCAGTGCGCTGCGCGAGCGGCCAGTACGCCGGTACGGGCCGACGAGCTCCACAACCGCTGCATCGTGATTGGGCGCGGTGACGAGCACGGTCTCGAGCTCTCGAATCGCCGCGGTGTCATCGCCGGCGTGGGCGAGGAGCTTTCCCAGTGAGATCCTGGTATCTATCTGGCGCTCATCGATCCTCAGGCTGCCGCGAAAGGACGCGATTGCCTCCGGCACGTCGGCCAAGGCCGCGTAAAGATCTCCCACGCGTTTCAGCACGTTCGCATTGCGCCCTTCGCTCTTCTGGAGCGTGATGAGAATCTCCCGGGCGCCGACCTGATCGTACGATGCGACGCGTGCCTCTGCGGCGAGAAGAAGAAGATTGACGTCAGTGCTTCCCGCCGCGACGAGTGCCTCGGCGTGAGGACGCGCCTCATCCGGCCTGCCGAGCGCGAGCAGCGAGCGGGCGATTCCCTGACGCGCGTATGGGTTCGTCTCTTCCATCTCCAGCGCGCGCCGATATCGCTCGAGCGCCTCGCCGTGAAGGCCCTGTGCCGCGAAGCCATCGCCTGCCAGCACCAGCCCCAGCACCTTGTCGCCGCCACGGGCGAGTACGCGGGCGATCTCGCCCTGCGCCCGGTCGTAGAGGCCTTTCGTTATCAGGTCGCGCGCGAGCGTGTATCCGGTCATCGCGCTCTGACCCGTCGGAGTCATCCTCGCCGGTTTCTCCGCAAAAAGCTCCTCGAGGATCGCCGGGTCGAAGTGGAAATCCGCGACGTGCTCGACGCTCTCGTCCTTCTCGGTAATCGGCGGCGCGACGGTCAGCCTGATCTCTTCGTGCGGGAGCTCGATAGCCAGCTCGAGCTTCTGGGGCGTGTACATCGGGTCGAGCGCCAGCGCGCGCTTCGTCTCGCGAAGCGCCGATGCGAAGTCGCCAAGATTCGACAGCGTGAAGCTCATGTTGTAATGGGCTTCCGCGAAATCCGGATTCGCCTGAATCGCGCGGGCAAAGGCGTTGCGCGCGTCGGAGTACTTCTCGAGCTCGACGAGGATGAGGCCGATGCCGTTCCACGCCACTGGATGCTCGGGCGCGGAGCTGAGCACCTGCCGGTACGCCTCCAGTGCGAGCTCTGTGTGCTTTCGACGGAATAGTCCCAGCGCGAGATTGAGCCGGGCTTCCACCGGCGGGTTGGGAGCCTGAAGGGCGCGCCGGAAGGAGTTGATCGCGCCTTTGGTGTCGTTCTTGTGCCAGAACAGCACGCCGAGGTTATTCTGCGCGAAGGGATAACTCGAGTCGATCTCCAGGGCGCGAGCGTAACTCTGTTCCGCTTCCGCGTGGCGTCCCTCCAGCTGCAGGGCGACGCCGCGCCCGTTCCACGTTTTCGCCGTCGGAGAGAACTCCCGCGCGAACCGATCCGCTGTGGCGATCGCGGCGCCGGTGTCGCGCTGCAGCAGGTACAGCTCGAGCATCGCCTGCAGCACTTCCGCGTTCGCTTCTCCGCCGTCGATCGCCTTCTCGTACTCGCGCAGCGCTTCCTGGAAATAGCCCTTCTGGCGCAGAGCACGGCCAAGTGTGATGTGCGCCCCCGCGGAAGTCTTTTGCTGATGGCTGGGAGTGACTTCGTGGCGATAGGTCTCGAGCGAGAGATTTGCCTGCGCGCGGACGAGCGTCGGATTGAGCATGACCGCTCTGCGATTGGCCTCCGCCGCTTCTTCACCGCGACCGAGGTCGCCCAGTATGAACCCGATCAGATAGAGTGCGTCCGGATTTTCCGGGTTGAGCTCGATTGATCGACGTACCGACCGCATCGCGTCCTCGTGGAGACCGCGGTTGTAGAGAGTTTCGGCTAGAAGGAAGTGGAGTACCGAGCTATCAGCATCGAGCTCGATCGCCTTCTGAAACAGTGAGTGGGCACGCTCGAGCCGGCCGGCCGTCTTCTCGGCGATGCCGCTCTGCACGAGCGCCTCGAGGTCGTCGGGGTTCGCCCGCAGGCGCTCCTCCAGCTCCTGAAGGCGCCGCTCGAGAATCCCGGTGTCGCCGTAGGCAATCTCCAGATTGCGTCGAGCGACGCCCATCCGCTCATCGAGCGCGAGGGCGCGCGAGAAAGCGGCAATCGCCTCCTCGGTGAGTCCTTTGCGAAAATAAAAGACCCCGAGATTATTGTACGCCCCCGCGTCAGAAGGATCGATTCGGCGAGCGAACGACCGAAGTATGTCGATCTCACCGCCGTGCGCGGCTGCCGGTGGGCGGGCAATGGCCGCTGCGCTCATGGTCTACGCTACTCGCACCGCGCGGAAGATGGCCTCGAACGCCTTCTGATCGGGGACGAGCAGAAAGAAGCCGTGCAGACTCTCCGTCGGCTCCTCGAGAAAAAATTCCGTCTCTACGCAAAGTACGGGCGAATCCACCTGGGGGGCGTGATCACCGAGGGTGCTGAGGGCAATGCCGGTCTCGCCGATCGTAAGACGCGGCGGGGAGAGCATCAGCCTCATATCCAGAAACTCGCTGAGCGCCGTCAGGTACGCGCCGGCGAGAATGTTGCCGGCCTCGTTCAGCGCGGACTCCTCGAGCTTGCCCAGATTGGGCGAGGTTCCGCGCTTGCGCCGCAACATCCGCTCAGCCAGACGCAACCCAGCGGGAACCGCCAGCAGGAAAACAGTTTGACCGCTGATGTCGCCGGTCATTGCCATTTGCACGGCCACGATCTCGACGCCCGGAGCAATCTCCGGCACGAAATCACCCGGCGGAACGACATTCACCATCGGCACGCTGATCATGATGCGCGTGGCGGTGAGCGTAGACAGCGCTGTAGCCGCGTGGCCCGCGCCGATGTTCGCGACTTCGCGCAGCGCGTCCAGGCGCGCCGTGCTCATGAGGGTCGTAGCACCCTCGCCAGCTGGGGTATTGCGGGGATTCGTCATGTCAAAGGAGACTGGAAGCGTCCACGATAAGAGCGGGCGAGCCATCGCCAAGAATGGTCGCCCCGCTGAAGAGAGTCTTGCTGGCGTTCACGCCGTCGAATTGCTTGACGACGATTTCCTGCTGTCCAACGAATTCGTCCACCACGAGTGCTGCCTTTCGCTCTGCCAGCTCGATGAGGACGACCTGTCCGGTGGCGGCATTCTCCGCGGGCGGAAGTCCGATGCGGTCGCGGAGCCAGATCGCCGGAAAGAGGTCGTCCCGAATCGCCACCACCTGGCGCCCTTTGGACTCCATCAGCATCGGCCCCGACAAGCTGAAGGTCTCGAGGACGTGGGTAAGCGGGATGGCGTAAGTCTCCTTGTCGACCCTGGCCAGCAATGCGCGCGAGATTGCCAGCGTGAGCGGCAGACGCATGCTGACGCTCGTCCCCAGTCCCGCGTCGGTGTGTACTTCGAGCGATCCACCCAAAGAACGCACGCGATTCGCCACAATGTCGAATCCGACGCCGCGCCCGGAAATCTCGGTCACCTTTTCTGCCGTTGAGAAGCCGGGCCGCGCGATGAGCGCCACCAGCTCCTGCTCGGAAAGGCTGTTTGTCTCCTTGTCGACAAGACCCAGCTTCTTCGCCCGGGGCAGTACGCGCGCCTGATCGATGCCGCGCCCATCGTCGGTGACGCGAATCAGAACCGTCGCCCGATCGCGCTCCGCGGTGAGAATGAGAGTCGCCACGCGTGGCTTCCCCGCCTTCTCGCGATCGTCCGGCTTTTCGATGCCGTGATCGAGCGAGTTGCGAAGCAGGTGAAGCACCGGCTCTCCCATTTCGTCCAACATTGACCGATCGAGCTCGATGTCGCGCCCTTCAATCTTGAACTCTACTTCCTTGCCGAGGGATTTGGCGGTGTCGCGGACAACGCGCGGGAATCGCTCGAATACCTGCCACACCGGCACCATCCGGCTGGTCATGATCTCGTTCTGAAGATTGGCGAGTATCTGCGACGCGCGGAGCGTCGCCTCGAGCAGCTCTTCGTCGCCGATTCGCTCAGCGACCTTCGCGATGCGGTCGCGCGCGATCACCAGCTCGCCGACCACGTTCATCAGCACGTCGAGGCGCTTCGCCTCGATCCGGACGTGACGGGGGCCTTTCTGCGCCGGGAGGGCGGCCGCTACCGACGAGTCGGGCGATTGGGGGTTCTTCTTCTCGACCGACGTTATTGCGAATTCGGATGTAAAGGTGGCAGCCGCCTCCGGGCTGGCCGCCTCTTTGATGCGCTCCAAGACCTTCGTCACGTCGAGCTGCTGGGGGGTCGAAGCGGTTGCCAAGTCCACCGCCTGCTCCAGAGAGTCAACGCCGGCGAACAGCGTATCGATCAGTGGCCGCGAGACGGCAATGGCGCCGTTTCTCAGCTTGTCGAACAGCGTCTCGAGCTCGTGCGAGAGCTCCGCCACTGACGTGTAGCCCATAGCCGCTCCCATTCCCTTCAGCGTATGAACCGCGCGAAAAAGTCTGGCAATTGCCGCTTCGCCCCCGCCGCGCTCGAGCTCGAGCAGCGCGCTGTTGATCTCCGAGAGGCTTTCACGACTCTCGGAGAGAAATAGCTTGGCGTAGCGGCCGGTATCCACTTAGGCGAGTACCCGCTGCACCGCTTCCAGCACACGGCTCGGCTGGAACGGCTTCACCACGAAGTCCCGCGCTCCGGCCTGGAGGGCCTCCTGAACCAAAGCCTGCTGGCCCATCGCGCTGCACATGAGGATTCGCGCGGCGGGATCCATCTGCGTGATCTGCTTTACGGCTTCGATGCCGCCCATCTCCGGCATGATGATGTCCATCGTCACCAGATCCGGCTTGAGCTGCTGGTACTTCTCGACGGCCTGCTTGCCATTTTCCGCCTCGCCAACCACGGTGAAGCCGGCCTGCGACAGGATATCGCTGACCATCGTCCGCATGAAAACGGCGTCGTCACAAACGAGCACGGTGCTGCTCACCCTACCTCCCTTGTCCTATTACCTGGTGAACCACAGTTCTTATATCGAGCACGAGCACTCGCTCGCCATCGATCTCGACAGCTCCGGTGACGGCGCCCGCCACCGGAATTTCTCCATCGACAACATTCGCGAATTGATCTATTGGCACGTCCTGGATGTCGCGCACGTCATCGACGCCGATGCCGACGACCCGGTCGAGATAATCGACGAGAAGGATCAGCCCCTCGGCGCGCTTGTACGCGGGCCGGCCCAGCGTCACTCCGGCGTCGATTACGGTGACGATGGTTCCCCGCAGGTTGATCAGCCCACAAACGGTATCAGGTGCGCCGGGAAGTCTGGTGATCGTCTGCGGGGGAACGATCTCGCGGAATGCATCCATTTCGCAGGCGAACCCGTGACCGGCGAGCTCGAACACCAGCAGCCGCCTGGTGGGAACTTCTGGCTCCTCGGCGACGATCTCCTCTGGCGGAAGCGCGACGGCGTCACTCATAGAAACGAAGCGCCACGAGTGGATCGGTGTCCGCGGGCAGCACGTGCTCGCCGGCGACGACGTTGAGCGCGCGCCGCAAATCCTCTGGAAGAGGCGAGCGGAAGTCGAGTGGCTTGCCTGTCACCGGGTGGTTGAACGCGAGCCAGGCTGCGTGGAGGAAATGCCGCTTGGGAGGAAGTCCGGCCACACGACGTCCTCCGCCGC
The DNA here is from genome assembly GCA_035997625.1 of Gemmatimonadaceae bacterium. Classification (GTDB taxonomy): domain Bacteria; phylum Gemmatimonadota; class Gemmatimonadetes; order Gemmatimonadales; family Gemmatimonadaceae; genus UBA4720. Next base: position 3,237 of record DASYIM010000161.1, on the reverse strand, counting down.
CTCCATAGACGTCATCGCCCATGACAGGATGGCCGATAGACGCGAGATGAACGCGGATTTGGTGAGTCCGTCCGGAATGTAGATGGGCACGAAGAAGATCCCCCGCATCGAACCGAGCAAGGCGTATGACGTCGGTCTTGGCCGGCCGACCCTTATTGACGATTGCCATGCGCTTCCGGTCTCGTGGATCGCGGGCTATCGGCTTGTCGATCGTGAGGTTATCCGCCGAGAGGTGACCCCAGGTCATCACCGCATACCGCCGCTGGACCCGCCGGGCGGCGAGGGCGCTGCTCAACAGCCGGTGCGAGCGGTCGGTTTTTGCCACGATCAGGAGCCCGGAGGTTTCCTTGTCCAGCCGGTGGACCATCCCGGCCCGCTCGGGGTCGCCTTCCTTCGATAAGGCGCCGCCCCGGCCCAGCAGCGCGTTGACCAGAGTGCCGCTCCAGTTGCCGGGAGCGGGGTGGACGACCATCCCGGCCCGCTTGTCGACAACCAGCAATGAGTCGTCTTCGTAGACGATGCTCACCGGGATGTCCTCACCGAGGATCGCGCGCTTTTCCACCGTCGGGATCTGGACCGTAACCAGCTCCCCCTGCTCCGGTTTGTAGCTCGCCTTTTCCTTCCGGCCATCGACCAGCACGTGCCCCAGTGCGATGAGAGTGGCGGCCTGGGTTCTGGAAAGCTCCGCGCGTTGGGCAATAAAGAGGTCGAGGCGGACATTACTGTCCGCCTCGATCGAAAACTCCTTGATGTCGCTCAGGGCCTAACTCTCCGCCGGCGTATCCGAAACGGGCCCAGCGGCAACGACCGGCGTAGCGGAGCGCTCTTCGCCCCAAAGGACCCAGGCGAGCAGAAAGGCACCGACGCTCACCGCCATGTCGGCCACGTTGAAGGTCGGCCAGCGCAGATCTCCGACGCCGACATCGATGAAATCGACGACCCCGGTCGCCGACCGAATCCGATCGATGAGATTTCCCACCGCTCCCCCGCAAACCAGACCCAGAGCGACGGTCCGTAACAGATCACCCTGCCTGGTCGCCTGATAGAGCCGGCCGAGAATGACCAGCGCCCCCGCAGTCAGCGCCATGAAGATCCAGCGCGAGTAGATCCCGAGGTTCAGCCCGAAAGCAGCCCCTGGATTGTACACGAGAGTCAGGCGGAGGTGATTGCCGATTATCTCGTGGGGGACGTGTTGCGGTGAAAGCGTCGCGGCGGCGATCAGTTTGGTGACCAGATCCGTCGCCACGACCACGATCAGCGTGCCCCAGAAGAGGGGTGGGTTAGGCTTGGCGCTTTCCATCTTCTTCGCGCTGCTTGCACTCGATGCAGTATCTGGCATGCGGGAGAGCGTCGAGACGCTCGAAGCTGATCTCGCGGCCGCAATTGTGGCACTTGCCGAATTGCTCGGGATTGCGATAGAGCCGGCGCAGCGCCTCGTCGATGTGCCAGAGGAAACGACCTTCCTGGCTCGCGAAGAGGAACGCTTTCTCGCGCTCCATTGCGTCGGTCCCCTGATCGGCCATGTGGAAGGAGTAAGCGCTCAAGTCGCCATCGGCGCCCTGGGGCGTCGATCCGAATGTCTCGTCGTAGTGGCCGAGCTCCTTCAGGACGCGCCTCCTCTCTTCCAGCAAGCGCTTCTCAAAATGCTGCAGGCTCTTCTTGGGCATCGCCTTTACTTTTTTGCTGCTGGCTGCTGTTGCCATTTTCTAACCAACCCTCTCCAAGGCGACTTCAACGTTCTGCCCATCAAGGTCGAACGTGTGTGTCGCGTATTTTCCCTCGATTGTCACGCCGACCATCAACTTAACGGCGAGCACTTCAGCGGCGATCCATTTCTCGAACGCCTTTACAGCTTCCTGAATCTCGTCACCAGCGCCCACCAGTAGCGTGATGCGATCGCTGACGGCGAAAGCCAATTCCTTCCTGAGCCTTTGCACGCGACTCACAAGCTCCCGCGCCACGCCTTCCTGCCTCAACTCGCGCGACACCGCCGGATCGAGCGCGGCAAAATAGCCGCCTTCCTCCTTTACCACCATGTCGCCCGATGCACTGCGAACCACGGTCAGGTCCTCGGCGCTCAACTGCCGAGAGTCATTTCCGACGGATACGTACAGCGGCTTCCCCGCCTCGAAGTCTCTGAGGGCCTCACTATTGAGGGCCTGAACCGCCTCGGCGGCAAGCGGCGTCTCCTTGCCGAACTTCTTACCCAGCGAACGGAAATTCGGCTTAGCCTTTAAAGTTACTAGGCCGGCGGCGCTTGTGATGAATTCGATTTTTTTTATGTTGAGCTCCGCCGCCAGGAGAGGGCTGAGCTCCTCCAGAAGGCCTTCAGCCCGGCCCCCGGCGGCGCCTGACCGGACTCCCGTCAAGGGTACGACGCAGACCATTCTGGCCAGGGGCTGCCTCACCTTCACCCCTGCATCTTCCCGAGCCGCCCGGCCGAGCGTAGCCAGGGTCCGCACCTGATGCATTGCTCGCTCCAGGTCGACATCCACCTGACTCGCGGCGTCGCGGGCGAATGCCGCCAGATGCACCGAGGCGCCGGTGAGCTCGCGATGCACCCAATCGGTGATGAACGGAGCGAACGGCGCCAACAACCTGCACGTAACCACCAATATCTCGTGGAGGGTTGCAAACGCGGCGCGGTTATCGTCGCCATCGATATCATAAAACCGATGGCGGCTCTGGCGAACGTACCACTTCGAGACGTCCTCATCGAAGAAATTCATGACCGCTTTTGCCGCGTTGGTCGCTTCATAGCGCTCGAGCAGTCGGTCCGCCTCGGCTTCTACCGTCGCCAGTCGCGATAGAATCCATCGGTCCAGCAGAGGACGGTCAGCCGTCGCTGGATCCAGCTCCGAAGGCGACCAGCCGAAATTGGCGTACTCCGCGAAAATTCCGGTATAGACGTTCTTGAATGTGAGCAGAAAACGTCCGGCCGTATCGCGAATTCCCGCTTCGTCGAACCGACGCGGCGTCCATAGCTGGCTCGACGTCGTGAGAAAGAGCCGCACAGCGTCGGCCCCATAGCGCGGAATCACCGTGTTGGGTGCGATGATGTTTCCCAGCCGCTTCGACATTTTCTGGCCTTCAGCGTCGAGAACCAGGTCGTTGACCACCACAGATCTGTACGGCGCCGTCTCGCCGGGCCGTTGCTCGTGCGCTTCGTGCGCGAGCAGATTGTTCGGCAACGCATCACCCAGACCGGTCGCGATGGCCAGCAGCGAGTAGAACCAG
>DASYIM010000160.1:0-10573 GCA_035997625.1 Gemmatimonadaceae bacterium | reverse complement strand
CACGGGCCAAGATTGAGCGAGGCAGACGCCGAGCGAATCGCCCAGCAGGTTGGAACGGACCTGGCAAGCTCAGGTGACTTGAGCGCCGTCCTGCAGATGCTGCCAATAAAGGCGGTGCGAAGTCCGAGTACGCGCACGGCGATCGCGAAAGCGCTGTCGCACGTCGCGTCGAGCGGAGACAAGGCAAACACGCTGCAGGTGATGGCGCCGAACGCTGATCCGGAGCTGCTGCTCATTCTGGTGCAGGCCGCAGAGACGCTGCCATCGAGCGGCGACAAGGCCAACTACCTGCTTGCTACCGCGGCGGAGTATCTGAGCTCCGGACGCGAGTCGCTGCGCAATGCGTACTTCCACGCCGCTTCCACTCTCCAGTCGAGTGGTGACATGGCGAACGTGCTCATCTCGGCAGTGCCTTACAGTCACGCGACGCAACAGATCGCCTCACAGATTGTGGAGGGCTCCAAAGGGCTGGCCTCGAGCGGCGACACAGAGAACGTGTTGATATCGCTGGTTTCGCAGCGCGCTCTCAGTCCGGGTAACAACGCCGCAATTCTGGCGGCGATCCAAAGGACGATGACGATGGCTTCGAGCGGAGACAGGGCCAACGTTCTCATCGCCATCGCCGAGGCGGACCTGCTCACCAACAGGGAGCTGAGGGACGCATTCACGAAAGCGGCGATGGCGCTCCCGTCGGAAGGCGACCGGGAAAACGTGCTGACAGTGGCCGCAAAGAGTCGATAACCGGAGGGTCATGTTCGTGATTCAGTCTAAAGGTGTAGCCGTAAGTGCTAGAAAAACAGCACTACTATGCCTCGCATTCGCCATCACAGCGCTGCGAGGAAGCGCGCAGTCGATCAAGTCGCCTGAAATCGCGCCGGTTGCCGGATCCGCCGGTTCCGCCGCGATGGCGGTCGCCAGCGCGGCCGAGCGTCCGCCGGTACTCGACGGGCGGGATGACGACGCGGTGTGGCAATCCGCGCAGCCGATTACCGGATTTCGGGTGTTCGACCCCAAAGAGGATGGAGATCCGTCGTTCCAAACCGCGGTGAAGGTCGCCTACGATGCGGAGAACCTCTATGTGTTCGCCCGGATGTTCGACCCCAATCCCGACAGCATCGTGTCGTTGTTGTCTCGCCGCGACGTCAAAACGCAGAGCGAACAGATCAAGGTCATGGTCGATTCCTATCACGATCGGCGTACCGGATACGAGTTCGGCGTCAACCCGGCCGGTGTGAAGCGCGACTACTATGTCTACGACGATACGCGCGAGGACCTGACATGGGACGCGGTCTGGGACGTCGCCACGCGAATCGACTCTCTCGGCTGGACCGCCGAGTTCAGGATTCCTCTCAGCCAGCTACGCTACCCGCGCGCGGCCGAGCACACGTTCGGGCTGATGTTCATGCGCGACATCGTGAGAAGGAGCGAGCGCGATAGCTGGCCGGTTTACCGGCGCTCGAAGAGCGGCATTCCGTCGCAGTTCGGCGAGCTTTCCGGCTTGCGCGGTCTGGGTTCGCCACGGCGTCTCGAAATCGCTCCTTACGCCATCGCCAAGAACTCGAGCACTCCACAGGCGAACGGGTTCGGACGGACGCAGAAGCAGGCTATCGGCGGAGATTTCAAGTATGGCGTGACATCCAATCTTACTCTCGATGCGACGATCAATCCGGATTTCGGCCAGGTGGAAGCCGATCCCGCGCAGCTCAATCTCACCGCATTCGAGACTTTTCTCGCCGAGCAACGCCCGTTCTTCCTCGAGGGCACCGGGATTTTTGGCTTCAACGGGGACGCTTCGCGAATGTTCTATTCGCGCCGTATCGGCCGCGCGCCGCAGCTGGCGGGTCTGGTCGTCGATCCAACGGCGGACATCCCGGCCGCGGTTCCGATTCTCGGCGCGTCGAAGCTCACTGGCCGACTCGCCACCGGGACATCGCTTGGCAGCCTGTTCGCGGTGACGGGACGCGAGGTCGTCGGCCCGACCACGATCGAGCCGCAGACCGCGCACGGTGTTCTTCGCGCGTCGCAGGATTTTCGGAAGGGCGAATCGGGAATTGGAGGGATTTTCACGCTGGTGGATCGTCAGGTGGACGATGTGTCCGGATTATTCCTGCGCAGCGAAGCGCTGACCGGCGGCATCGACGCCAGGCATCGCTTCGACAACGGACGCTACAGACTCAAGGGATCGTTGGCGACGAGCGTCGTCCGGGGCGGCGCCGCGGCAATCGCTCGCACGCAGAGAAATGCGGTCCACTATTACAACCGGCCGGATGCGGGTCTGCCGTACGACCCAACACGCACATCGCTCTCGGGCAGCAACCTCCAGCTGAGCGCCGACAAGGTCGCCGGAACGCTTACCTACGGCGCGAGCTACGAACGGATCACTCCGGGGTTCGAGACCAATGACATTGGATTTCTCGCCCAGGCGGACATGCAAGTAGCGGTGGCGCACGTCACGCTCCAGAGCACGGAGCCGCGTGCGTTCTGGCGCAATGCCTGGATCGAAGCCTGGCAATCGAACCAGTTCACGGCAAGCGGGATGCCGACTCTCAACTACAGCGAGCTCGACGTGTTCGCCGAGTTCCGCAACCGCATGACGTTCAGCGCCAGCCTTTGGAGCGACAATCTCACTCAGGCGTATTGTGATCGTTGCGCGCGCGGCGGACCGGCGGTTCGCTCTTCGCCGGATTACAATCTTCTCGTGAATGTCGGCGCCGACCCGCGCGGCAAGGTGGTTCCAACAATCGCCGCGATCTATACGGTCGGAGACCAGGGCAAGTCGACGCTCTGGCGCGTGCGCCCATATGTGACAGTGCTCGCGCGCAGCAATCTGAGCTGGGAGCTGGGAACGCGATATCAGCGCAACAGGAGCGACACCCAGTGGTACGACAATTTGGGGACGATCGGGAGCGACACGACTCATTACCTCTTCGCCCATCTCGATCAGCAACTTCTCAGTTTCACCAGCCGGCTCAATTACACGGCGACGACGACGCTCTCGCTGCAGTGCTACGCCGAGCCCTTCCTGACCACCGGTCGCTACTTCCGGCTGCGAGAGTTGGCGGAGCCGCGCGCTTCGGGCTACGACGACCGGTACCGGCCGTACGTTATGTCAACGGACGACGCCAGCTTCAACGTCAAGGAGCTGCACGCGAGCGCGGTGATGCGCTGGGAGTATCGTCCCGGGTCCACCCTGTTCGTGGTGTGGACGCAGGGCAGGGATGAGGAGGACAGGGATCCAGGATCGTTCGCGCCGACGCGGGATTTTACCAACCTCTTCGGAGCGAGGCCGGACAATACCTTCCTCGTCAAGGCGTCGTACTGGATCAACTTCTGACATCTCGACGGTCCAGACATCTAACTCAACTGATAACCCAACTGAACGGGTGCGAGCAGTGAGAAACTAAAGGTTCAAGCAGTGAGTTCACTACGCCGGGACGTAATTCAGTGGCGTGAGAGTACTGCCTGTGCCCTGAACGGCACCTGCTGACGTCCCGACGTCGTGAACTCGGATCTATCAGCGTTAGTTACTCGCTGCTCGCACCCGTTCATTTGCAGTTAGATGCTTTCAGCCACCAGATGCCAGAAGCTCGCACCCGTTCAGTTGCAGTTGATGTTTGGAGTTTAGAGATGCCAGAAAGCTCGCACCCGTTCAGTTCACGAAAACTGCGCGAATCCCACCGTATTCCCGCCCGGCTCCTTGACGTAAATCTCGGTGCTCCCGTAGAACGTGTCGTGGCGGGGCTTCACCACCGGCGCACCGCTGAGGGATTTCTCGACGCTGTCGAGATCCGTGACCGTGATGAAGAGCGCAACGGAATGGCCGGTCAGATCATGCGCCGCACCAGGATCCTCGCTCAGCACGCTCGCCCGCGTCTGGTACATGATCTCGATCCCGGCTTTCTCGACGCTGGCGAAAATCAGCTTGCCTTCTGGATCCGGGACCTGATTGTTGACGGCGAAGCCGAGCCGGTCGGTCCAGAATTTTATGCAGGGTTCGACGGCGTCGACTATGAGCACCGGTGTCAGCTGCTTGAGAGTGGGCGAGCCGCCGGCGGTTGAATTGTCTTTCCCTGGAGTCATTGTCACCTCGGTCTGACACTGACCATAACAAAAAAGCGGCCGGCCTGCGAGGCCGACCGCTTCGAAAAAAGACGGGCCTTTAAGAGACGGTCGAGTTGCCGCCCTGATTGGCGTCGAAACCAGGCCGGAACACCCCGCAGATTACGCCAAGTATTCCGAAGTCCATCCCGGGTTGCACGGTGATGTCACGCTCGGCAGGGTTGGCAGCTTCCAGAACCACGGAGCCGTTCTTATGCGAATACGTCTTCACCGTCGCTTCTTCCCCCAGGCGCGCGGCGATGACGTCATTCTCGCGTGGGTCCTGTCGCGGATTCACCATCACGTAGTCACTGTCATTGATACAGCGTCCGACCATGCTGTCGCCCTTCACCTTGAGGAAGAAAACCTCGTCGGATGGGACGAAACGTCTATCAATGGTGATGAAGCCCTGACGGTGCTCGGGGATGAGAGCAGGCTCACCGGCGTGGATCTTTCCGTAAAACGGCACCGGCTGGGTGCGCATCGCGGCACCGAAGCCAAGGAGATTCACGCCACGTGATCTGGCGGGGTCTCTCTCGATGTATCCTTTTTTCGCTAGTGACTGCAGCAAGTCCGAGACAGTCTTGGTCGACTTGATCTTGAACTGCTTGCCGATGTCGCGAATGCTCGGCTGATAGGTGTTCTCGGCGGTGAAGTCGAGAAGGTAGTGATACACCGAGCTCTCGAGCTTTGTTAATTGCTCGGCCATTTGACTTTCCCTGGAAAAGGCGGTCTCGTGCTAAGGGTTATTCACTAAGATGTGTACGGAATCGTACCTGGTCAACCGTTTTCGTACCTATACAAAAGGTATTAGACGCCGAGCGCAGTTATCGCTTTATCGATCCGCTTCAGGGACAGGTCGCGCCCCATCTGGATCAGCATCTCGAAGATCCCAGGGCTCACCGTCATGCCGGTTAACGCCACCCTGAGGGGCTGAAAGACCTTTCCGGCGGTGATCCCCCGCGATTCGGCCAAAGATCGCAACGACGCTTCGAGCGGCTCGATTGTCCAGTCTGGTACAATCGCAAGCGCATCCCTGGTGGCGCGCAAAAGGGTAGAGGATTCGGCTGGATCCTTCCAGTTTTTCGCGATTGCGGTCGGGTCGTACTCGATGTCCTCCAGAAAATACGGCCCCGCCTGGCGCACGATGTCATCGATGGTACGTGAGCGCACGCGCAGCAAATCGAGCAGGCGGAGATACCAATCGCGGCGCTCGACCAGCTCCTCCTCGGTCGCCAGGCGGGCTGTCACGATCGCCGGCGTGACGCGCGGCTCGAGATCCTCCACCGGAATCATCGACAGGTGCTGGCCGTTCATCCACTCCAGCTTTTTGGGATCGAAAATCGCCGCCTTCTTCTGCAGGCCGTCGACGTTGAAAAGCTCGACCATCTCGGGAAGTGTCATCACTTCGCGATCACCGCCCGGAGACCATCCGAGCAATGCCAGAAAGTTGAGCATCGCGCCGGGAAGAAGGCCGTAGTGCTGGTAGTCGCCAACCGCCGTGGCTCCATGGCGTTTGCTCAGCTTTTTGCCGTCGATGCCGTGAATCATCGGCAGGTGCGCGAACGTCGGCAGCGGCGCGGCAAGCGCCCGATAAAGCTGAATCTGCTTGGGCGTGTTGGAGATATGATCGTCGCCCCGCATCACGATGGTGATTCCCATCGCGATATCGTCCGAGACGACGGCCAGGTTGTAGATGGGAGTCCCGTCGGACCGCAGGATAACGAAGTCGTCGATGTCCTTGTTGGGGAACACGATCCGCTGGTGGACCATGTCTTCCCACTCGGTCGTTCCGTCGGGAACTCTGAATCGGATGACATACGGCTCTCCGGCGCCGACGCGTCGCTCAACTTCCTCTGGCGAGAGTCTGTCACAGCGGCGGTCGTACTTGAACGCCTCCTTGCGGGACTCGGCCTCGCGCCGGCGCTCGTCCAGCTGCGCGGGCGTACAGAAGCAGCGGTACGCGGTGCCGTTGTCGAGGAGGCGCTTTGCGTCGGACCGGTGACGCTCCAGATTGGCGCCCTGATAGACGACACCGTCATCCCAATTGAGACCCAGCCACTCCATGCCGTCGAAGATGGCGCGAGTGCTCTCGTCGGTGCTGCGGGCCTTGTCGGTATCCTCGATGCGAAGGAGGAACTCGCCGCCGAATTTTCTGGCGTACAGCCAGTTGAAGAGCGCGGTACGCGCGCCGCCGACGTGGAGATAGCCGGTGGGAGATGGGGCGAAGCGCAGTCTGGGCTTGCTGGTATTGGCGTTGGTCATGGTCGTGCGAAATGAAAAGCGGGCCCACGGCATGCGTGGACCCGCCGAGCGGAGAGAGAGGGATTCGAACCCTCGATACGCGTTTCCACGTATGCCGGTTTAGCAAACCGGTGCCTTCAGCCTCTCGGCCATCTCTCCCGGAATCCTGAAAGTTAGACGGTAGAGCGGGAGCCGGGAAGCGGGAGGCGGGAGGCGGATTAAAGCGATCGTTTCCAGTTAGTGATCATTCGACTGATTGCGCTTCCCGCTTCCCACTTCCCGCTACTTCTTCAGCTCCCACAACACGTTCACGATTACCCACCGTCCACGCCACTTCGCCACCTGCAGATAGTCGATCCAATCCGATGCGTCGATTCGGACCGACGCGGCGTTGCGATAAATGTCGAGGATGCGGACATCATCCTGGCGATTGGCCTCCGGCGTCTCCTTACCGCCGCCGCTGCGCGTATTCTGGACAAGCGTCATCGCACTTTGTGAGTCGAGCCGAAAGCGTCCGAGGCTGTCGCTGCGGACGATTCGCTTCGCCAGCTCCGGGTGCAGCGCACGCTCCATGCGCGGCGCATCGCTGGTGTACCAGCCCTGAATGTAGTCGAGGGCTGTTTGTCGAATCGCTGCCGAGTCAGCCGCTGTCTGACATCCAGCCGAAGGGAAGGCCCAAAGCGTGAGCGTGAGCGCGACTGCAATGAAGATTTTCATGATCTGTTGGTTTGGGGTAGGGTTGAGGCTAATCACTGAATGCGTTCGAAGACCAACCAGCTGTCGCCGGCAACGACGATGATTTTTCCGGTCGAATCCTTTTTGAACACGATGCCACCGGGTTCGCCGTTCACTTTTTTGAAGAAGAGCGGCGACACCTCGACGAAGTGAGGGGTGACACCGGTTATGGAAAGAGTGCCGTCCGGAAATGGCTTCACCTCTATTTTTGGATACGCGCGCCGGTCGGCTCCGCAGGTGTGACAGAACTCGGTGTGCTCGTAGGTGCCGGCGAATTGCGCCACTCTGGCGCGATAGCCCTCCAGAGGCACGGGTGGCACAGATTTTCGATTGTCGGGGAAGTAATGGTCGAGCAGCGCCTTCTGGACTACGTCGCGGAGCTGTGCAGGCTCGTGCTGGCTGGCGATAAAGAAGCCAATGTTGCGGTCTGGAAGGAGGGTCAGCTGGGCGCTGAACCCTTCGACGTTTCCGCCGTGCTCGAGTATTCGTTCGCCGTTGGTGAAATCCTCGTAGAATCCGTAAGCAAAGCCGGGCAAGTCGGGATGCGAGGCGACATGTTGGCGGTGCATGTCACGCGCTGCGGAATCGCTGAGTATTCTGGTGCCGCCATACCTGCCGTTCTGCAGCTGCGCGATGATGAAATGCGCCATGTCCACGGCACTCGCATTTATCGACGAGGCCGGAGTCGAGTGATACCATTCCCAACTGGCGAGCTGATTGCTGCCGTTGTCCCACTCGTAGCCGATAGCAACGTCGCGCTTGAGCGAGTCTGGAACGTCGATATTGGTGCGTGTCATTCCCAACGGCAGCCAGACGTTCTGCTGCAGGTATGTCTCGAACTCCAGTCCTGAGACCTGCTCGACCAGGTAGCCGCCAAGGCTGATGCCGTAGGTCGAATAGCTGATTAGCTGTCCCGGCGGCCTCAGACGCACGAGCTTTGGCGCCAGGAAGTCGCCCAGTGAAAGGAGGCCGGCTTTCGTTTCCGCGCGGGTGCCGGGACGGATTTCGTCGAACCCCGCGGTGTGGGTGAGCAGGTGCCAGATTCTGACTGGCTCGGGAAAAGTCGGCGCTATTTTGAATCGCGTCAGGTAACGGTTCACGTCGTCGGTAAGGCGAAAGCGCCCACGGTCGGCCAGCTGAACGACGGCGGTGGCGGTGAATACTTTGCTGATAGATCCGATCCGCCAGATCGTTCTCGCCGGGTCGACTGGCTTCTTGGCGGCGAGGTCGGCGAAGCCGTAGCCGCGCTGATAGACGATCCGCCCATCCTGAACCAGCACCAGCACAGCGCCGGGGATGTGCTCCTTTTCCAACTGGGTGGTGACGATTGGATCGATGAACCCAGCGAGCTCGCCGGCACTGATCGGCAAGAGGCCGTGAGCCTGGACAGACGATGGGGCCTGTGCCGGAAGGTGCAAGGAGGCGAGAGAGAGTGCAGTGGCGATTGCGAATCGCTTCATCAAAGAGGTCTCGCTGTGGTGGGTGTGCGAGGACTTTGTGGGCGGGAACGGCGCAGGGCAAACGTGATGGGACGAACTGGCCGCGCGGCGTGACAGATTGGCGGCGTGTCCGCCTGTGTCTTGCTACTTTCTAGAGTGACGCCTGTGTCTTGCTACTTTTTAGAATGACCACGATGCGGATCCAATGAGTCTGTCCGCCGAGCGCCGCGCGACGGTGCAGCAAGTGCTGGTGGTGTTTGCTGCCTGGACGTTCCTGGCTGCGTTCTCCAGCGCGCAGGGCGCCATCTACATGATGAATCGCGGACTTCCGATCATCTGGAGCGAGCGGCTCCCAGGCGCGTTCGCCGACTGGTATACCTGCGCCCTCTTCACGCCGCTTTTTTTCTGGGTTTTTCGCCGCCATCCGATCGACCGTCGCAACTGGCGGACGGCGGTGCCGTTGACGCTGCTACTAACGTCGGTGTGCGTGGTTCTGAAGTACTCATTGCTTGTGCCGCTCGAGCATCTCTTCGGTCTCAATGAACGCGCCACGTTTGGCAGCGAGCTGGCCCGCAACTTCGCCACCGAGTCGATGGCATTCTGGGCCGTCATCGGAATCATCCACGCTTTCGAGTTCAATCGGCGATACCGGGAGCGGGAGCTCGCTGCCGCCGATTTGCGAACCCGTTTGTCCGAGGCACAGCTCGAAGCGCTCAGATCCCAGATCCATCCCCATTTCCTGTTCAACACATTGCACAGCATCTCGACGCTCATGCATCGGGATGTCGAGGCTGCCGACAGCATGCTCGCTCGATTGAGCGATTTGCTCCGTCTTACGCTGAAGCATCGCGGCGAGAACGAGATTGCTTTCCGGGAGGAGCTGTCGCTCGCCGAGCACTATCTCTCGATCATGAGCGTGCGGTTCGGAGACCGGCTCACCGTGAAGCGCTCGATCGAGCCGGAAGTCATGACGGCGCTGGTTCCGCAATTCGTCCTCCAGCCGCTGCTGGAGAACGCATTGAATCATGGCGTCGCCGTCACTGCGGGTCCGGCAACAGTCGAGATCTCTGCCAGGCGTCAGGGTGATTCGCTGGCAATCGCCATCACCGACAACGGTCAAAGCGTGGCGCCGCCATCGCGCCCTGAGCGCCAGGGTATCGGACTTTCCAACACCAGGCTCAGGCTCGAGCAGCTCTATGGAAAGGATCAGTCGCTCATTCTGGAGAAGATTCCCGATCGCGGTACGAGGATCTCGATCGAGCTGCCGTGGCACGCCGTTCCCGAGCAAACCGCGGCGGTCGCGCCGAGCGTGGCTTGAGGCGCATCAGGACTGCCATCGCTGACGACGAGCCGCTGGCGCGGGAGCGAATCGCGTCGATGCTCGAAGAAAAACCGGATTACGAAATCGCAGCTGTATGCAAGGATGGCAGGGAAGCCGTGGCTGCAATTCATACCGAGCGGCTCGATCTGATATTCCTCGATGTGAAAATGCCGGAGCTCGACGGGTTCCAGGTGTTGGAGGCCCTGGGTGCCGGACCCACACCGGCGATCATTTTCGTAACGGCGTTCGATGACTACGCGCTCCGAGCCTTCGACGTCAGCGCATTGGACTACCTGCTCAAGCCATTCGACCGGGCGAGGTTCGAGAAAACCCTGGCGCGCTTTGAGGCGCAGTGGAACGGAGCACGGAAGTCCGGCGCCGCCGAACTGGGTGTCAGCGAGGAGCTGAGGAAATTTCTGAGCGAGCTCGAGGCGCGGAACGGCGAAACCTACACTTCGCGGTTTGCCGTAAAATCGAACGCCGGGATCTATTTCATCCGCGCGGACGACATCGAGTGGATCGATTCGGCGGGGAACTATACGGCCCTCCACTCCGGCGGCCGAAAGCACCTCATTCGCGAGACGATCAAATCGGTGGAAGCGCGGCTGGACCCGCGAAAATTCGTCAGAGTGCACCGCTCGGCGATTATCAATCTGGACAAGCTCCGCAAGCTCCAGCCGTACTTCCACGGAGAGTACGTCGTGACGATGCAGGACGGGACCACCCTTACCTCCAG
>DASYIM010000159.1:0-18788 GCA_035997625.1 Gemmatimonadaceae bacterium | reverse complement strand
GTCATCGTTCCAGTGCCTCTCTCAAAAGAAGTCGCGCCCTGTGCAGCTGCGCCTTACTTCCGCCCGAGGTGATGCCCATCATCTCCGCGATCTCCTCGTGCTTATAACCTTCGACATCATGGAGCACGAATACCTTCCGCGCTCCGGCCGGTAATTTCGAAATTGCGTCCTTCAAGTCCATCCTCTCAATGTGCAGCGGCGCTCTCGACATCTCGTCCCGCCGGTCGTCGTCCACATCACTTTGTTCGGTTCTCGCGGCCAGCTTGCCCTCGGCCTTTCTTGCGTTGAGAACCACATTCACTGCCAACCGGTGCAACCAGGTCGAAAATGCGCTTTCACCCCTGAACTGTGGAAGCTTTTCCCAGGTCCTGACGAAGACATCCTGAGTCAGCTCCTCGCCCCGGACACGGCTTCCCGACATCCGCGTGCAGATCGAATAGACCCTGTTGGCGTGCGTCCGGTAAAGCCGTTCGAAGGCCTGACGATCCCCTGCCGCGGCCAGAGCCACGTCGTTGGAATCACCCATTTCTACGCGTAACGCGCTGGAGGCCGCCGCCATTCGATCTCCGCCCTGGCTTTGTTGCGTGATTTGATAGCTCGGAGGGCTCAAAGGTTTGAATGGAGGAGATCAGCATCATGCTCGAACTGCACATATGACAGGTACCGGCGGGCTATGGTTTGAACGCGCTTCGGGGAGGCTTCGGAGCCTTCGGTTGCCTGCGCCCCTGAGGGGTCAACCACGCTGCGGGTCAAGCCCCAGCGCCGCCGCCAGCTCCGCGCTACCCCGTTCCAGCCCACCTGGGGTCTGAGCCACCAGGGTTACGTGACCGAGCTTCCGCTTGGCGCTGGGCGCCTTCCCGTAGAGATGCAGGTGAGCGCCCTCCACCGCCACTACGCGGTCCACCGGGGGAATGTGTCCAAGAACGTTGAACATCACCGATCTCCCTCGCGGAGTCGTTACGCCGAGCGGGAGGTGGAGGATGGCCCGCAGGTGGTTCTCGAACTGGCTGGTCTCCGATCCTTCGATTGTCCAGTGACCCGAATTGTGGACGCGCGGCGCCATCTCGTTGGCGAGGAGCGAGCCATCGACGGCGAAGAGCTCCAGCGCCACCACCCCGACATATTTCAGGCGATCCATAATCCGCCGGCAATACTCTATCGCGAGCGCGGCGACCTCCGGAGTGACGCTCGGCGCCGGCGCGGTCGATCTGCGGAGAACGCCTTCGCGGTGCACATTTTCCACCGGCGGATAAAACACCTCGGCGCCGTCGACGTCGCGAGCTCCGATCACCGAGAGCTCGTGCTGGAACGGGACTAGTGCTTCCAGGATGAGCGGCACACCGCCCAGTGATTCCCACGCTTTGGGAATCGAGGCCTCGTCGCGGATCACAATCTGTCCCTTGCCGTCGTAACCGAGGCGGCGCGTCTTGAGCACTGCCGGAAGTCCAACGCGCGACGCCGCAGATCGCAAATCGTCGAGACTGTCGACCGGGGCAAACTCCGGGATCGATATGTCCAGAGAACGAAATAGCTGCTTCTCCAGCAGCCGGTCCTGCGCCGTTTCCAGAGCTTCTAGGGGCGGGAAAATCTTCGCGCGTTCGGCTACGAACCGCGCCGTGGCCAGTGGAATGCTCTCGAATTCGTAGGTGACGACATCGACGCCGTCGAGGAATTTCTCGAGCGCTTTGGTATCGCCATAGTCAGCGGCTACGAGCTGACCGATTTGACCGACCGGTGCGCCGGCATTCGGATCGAAGAATCGGAATTCAATACCCAACTGGTAGCCGGCAAGCGCGATCATCCGCCCCAGCTGGCCGCCGCCAAGAATCCCGACTCTCACTCGTTGGCTGCCGGATCCGGCTGGGCGAGAACTGCGTTCGTTTGCTCGGCGCGCAATGCGCGCAGACGCTCTCTGATTTCCGGATGATCTGCCGCGATGATCGACGCGGCGAGCAGCGCCGCATTGATAGCGCCGGGTTTGCCGATGGCCAGCGTGCCGACGGGAACGCCGGCCGGCATTTGTACGATTGAAAGCAGCGAATCGATACCCTGCAGCGCTTTCGATTCCACCGGCACACCCAGGACGGGAAGAGTCGTCTTGGCCGCCGTCATGCCCGGCAAATGCGCGGCGCCGCCGGCACCGGCGATGATAACGCGTATCCCGCGACTCTCAGCGGAACCGGCGTACTCGAAAAGCAGATCAGGGGTGCGATGCGCGGAGATGACTCTGGTTTCGTGCGGTACGCCGAGCGCGTCGAGAATTTCCGCGGCGTGCTGCATCGTGTCCCAATCGGATTTGGAGCCCATGATGAGTCCAACGAGCGCATCCGGCACGGCATTCCCTCGCAAGGCTGTTGCTGGTGTTAGAGCTCCCGACTCAATCCGTCCTCCAGCTCCTCGACATCGAGGCTGGAGGCAGAGATCATTTCGTCCATCTCGTCTTCGTCGGGAACACCGACATCATCGAACGTGCGCTGCTCGCGATCTTCCATCTCGCTTTGCTGCTGGAGCTCGAGGAGCAAATCGCTGATTCGACAAAAGCTTTTGCGATGATGCGGCGTGATGCCGTACGAGGCGAGCCCGGTGACGTGAGCGCGCGTGGTGTACCCCGAGTTCTGGTCCCAAATATAGTGCGGATATCGCTGGCCCAGACGCGTCATGAGCAGGTCGCGGGTGACTTTGGCGACGATCGAGGCGCACGCGATGCTGAAGCAGCGCGCGTCGCCGTGTACCACCGCGGTGTGGGGAATGGTGAGCGTGCGCATCGCGCGGCCATCGATGACGACGTGATCCGGTTTCACGCTCAGGCGCCCCAGGGCGCGACGCATCGCCAGCACGCTCGCCTGGTAGATGTTGATGGTGTCGATTTCCCGAACCGATGCCGCGCCCAGCGCAAATGAGACTGCCCGCTCGCGTATTTTGATGGCCAGGCGCACTCGCTGGTCGTGGGTCAGGCGCTTGGAGTCGTCGACGCCGGCGATGGCGCGGGTGTCGGGCGGCATGATGACGGCACAGGCCACGACGGGGCCGGCGATGGGGCCGCGACCTACCTCGTCGACGCCGGCGAGAAGAGGACCCTTCTCACGCCGCAGATCGCGCTCGATGGTAGTCCAGCGCGTCCATTTATAGACGCGCCGGCGGCGGACAGATATTGGGTTGGGGCTTTGAGTTTCTGGGGTCGATTCGGGCGCAACGCCCGGTTCGACCTCGTCCTGCACCTGCGACGCTCTCCCTGGACGCCGGAGCGCTACGCCTCGACCCCGGCCTCGCTACCAGTCTCCGCGATTGTCTCGGAGCCCGGCACCAACACCTTGGCCTTACGCTCCCTGATGCGAGTGGCCTTTCCGGTGAGATGGCGCAGGTAGTAGAGCTTGGCGCGGCGGACCCGACCACGGCGCACGACCGCGATCTCGGCGATCATCGGGCTGTGGACCGGAAAGATTCGTTCGACGCCAATGCCGTTCGAGATCTTGCGAACGGTGAACGTGGCGCTGACTCCGCTGCCGCGCTTGGCGATGCAAACGCCTTCGAAAGCCTGGAGTCTTTCCTTGTCACCTTCGCGGACGCGGACGTTGACACGGAGGGTGTCGCCGGCGCGGAACGGCGGGACCTTACGGAGCCACTCTTTCTGGGTTTCAATGAAGGGGTGCATATGGCGCTCGGGGCTGGAGTTAACAGCCTGGTAAAGACGTGTTTAAGGCGTTCGTGGGTAGCCAAGAAAAGTAAACCTTTAACGGATTTAATGCCAATACCAGCCCGTTGGTCTCAACGTGGTGCCAATTCCCGACTAACCGCGGCGTTTCGTGCGCTCGTCCGTCAAGCGCTGACCCTGTTCGGCGCGCCACCGCTCGATGCGCGCATGATCGCCTGAGAGGAGTATTTCGGGGACCGTGTGCCCCCGAAATTCGGGCGGTCTGGTGTAGCTCGGCGCGCTCAATCCTCGGCCGAAAAAAGAATCGGTACGCGCACTCTCCATATCCGACATCGCACCGGGCAGCAGTCGCACCGTGGCGTCGATAATGGCGAGCGCCGCCGCTTCTCCGCCGCTCAAAACAAAATCGCCGAGCGAGATCTCTTCCGTCGCAAGATGATCCGCGACGCGCTGATCTATATCCTTGTAATGCCCGCAGAGCAGAGTGAGCTGCTCGCCCTGCGAGTACCGCTCGGCGTCGGCATGGGCGAACACTCGGCCACGGGGCGACAGTAGCACGACCGGCGCTCTGGTGTTGAGCGACTCGACCGCCTCGAAGAATGGTTGGGGCTTCATCACCATTCCCGGGCCACCACCGTACGGAGCGTCGTCGACCGTCCGATGCTTGTCGTGGGTGAAGTCGCGCAGGTCGATGATGTTGTAGCTGACGCTGCCCGCTGCGGCGGCTCGTGATGGAATGCTCAGGCCGAGCGGTCCGGCGAAGAACTCGGGGAAAATCGTTACTACGTTGATGCGGAGTGGCATCTACTTCCCGCCCGTGGACAAATCATCCATGAGCCCGAGCTTCTCGTTGATGACCATAGTTCGCTCCGTGAGATCGGTGCGCACGATCACCTCCGGACGGTAAGGGACCATCACTGTGCCCCGCCCCGTCTGGATATCGAGGACGAGTCCCTGCGGCAGCTCGTAGAACGTGGTCACGGTTCCCAGCTGCTCGCCGGTGGTGGACACTACCCGCATCCCGATCAGATCGTGCAGATAGACCTGGTCTTCCTCGAGTGGCGGAAGCTCGCTGAACGGCGCCAGCAGGTAGCGGCCCCGCCACAGCTCGGCGCTGTCGCGATCGCCCAGCTCCTCGAACTGGATGATGAAGCCTTTCTTGAACGGTTTGGACGTCGCGACGGTGAGTGTCGGGACTTCTTCGACGCCCCGCACCTCTCGCGCGGGCGCCAGATCGCCGCTCGTCGTACCCGCAAAAACACGACTGCCGGACGCGAAGATCACGTCCGGCTTATCCGTGAGGGGCTCGACGACTACCTCTCCGCGAATTCCCTGTGCTTTGCGGATCAGCCCGACGATCGCGTACTCGGACGCGGGCATTGTTCGGAAAACTGGCGCGCTAAGCGGTTGCTTCGTCCGCTTTTTCGGCCACCGGAACCGCGGTGCCTTTGCGCTCGATCCCCAGCCGCTGCTCGTGACGCTTCTTGAGAACTCCGGCGCGCCGAAGGAGCGACCGCACGGTATCAGTGGGCTGCGCACCGAGGTCCAGCCAGTGGTTGGCGCGGGCCTCGTCGACGTGCAGCGACCCCTCACTCTTGCGGGGAGCGTACTGGCCAATGATCTCGATGAACTTCCCGTCGCGCGGACTCTGTGAGTCAGCGATGAGAATACGATAAAACGGCGCGTTTTTCCGCCCAACGCGGCGGAGGCGAATCTTTACCATGGTACTGCTCCCTGATGGGTGTAAAAATGAGGCGCTTTTAGCGCCTCTGAGCCGGGCTCCTCGCGCCATCGGCATATCCGCGGCGCACCCGGTGAAACGAGTTTCCCAATCTAACGGAGTCGGCGGACCGATTACAGGGCTCGGTCGTGAACCGATATCACTGAAGAAGGCCTGCTTGGGGCTTTGGGCGGAGCGGCTCGGAGCTTCGGGCCACGCTCGCAGCCGCCAGCCGCTCCGCTCACGGCTCCCAGCAGGTAGTCTTCATTTGCTTTTCCCGACTACCGCATCCCTCCGAACATCCCCGGCATGCTCGGCAGTCCCATCCGGCCCCCGCCGGCCATCTTCTTCATCATCTTTTGCATCTCCCGGAACTGGTCCAGCAAACGATTGACGTCGCTGATCGGTCGTCCGCAGCCCTTCGCAATGCGCGCCCTCCGTGAGCCGTTGATGATGCCGGGATTCTTCCGTTCCTCAGACGTCATCGACAGCACGATCGCCTCGACGTGCTTCATGCGCTTGGGATCCGCCTTCATCTGCTTCAGCGCTTTCGTGTTCACACCCGGGAGCATTTTCAGAATTCCCTCGAGTGGCCCCATTTTCTGGATCTGGCGCATGCTGTTCAGGAAATCATTGAGGTCCATTCCTTCCTTGCGGACCTTCTTCTCCAGACGCTTCGCTTCCGCCGCGTCGAACGACTCCTGCGCTTTCTCGACGAGCGTTACAATGTCGCCCATCTGGAGGATGCGGCCGGCCATCCGCTCAGGATGGAACTCCTCCAGCGCGTCCGGCTTCTCGCCGACGCCGATGTACTTGATCGGCTTCTTCGTTATTCCATAGATCGAGAGCGCCGCGCCACCGCGTGCGTCGCCGTCCATCTTGGTCAGCACCACGCCCGTGATGTTGAGCGCCTGGTCGAATCCCTGAGCGATCTTCACCGCGTCCTGTCCCGTCATGCCATCGGCGACGAGCAGGATCTCCGACGGGTGCAAAGCCTCCTTGAGCTTGCGAAGCTCCTGCATCATCGCTTCGTCGATCTGTAACCGACCGGCGGTGTCGAGGATCACCACGCGATCGCGCTCGTGCAGCGCCTCGGCGACGCCGGCGCGGGCGATCTTCACCACGTCGTTGGTGCTGCGGTCCGCGTAAACGGGGATGCCAAGATCGCGGCCCAGGGTCTCCAGCTGGTCGATGGCCGCAGGCCTATACACGTCGGCGGCGATTAGCCGCGTCGAGCGACCCTCGGCCTTGAGCTTGCGCGCGAGCTTGGCGGCCGTCGTCGTTTTGCCGGAACCCTGGAGACCGACCATCATTATGACCGAGGGAGGCACGGTGCCGAGTTTCAAACCCTCGCGGCGCTCGCCGAGCATGGCCGCGAGCTCCTCGTGTACGATCTTGACCAGCTGCTGTCCGGGAGAGACCGTACTGAGCGCGTTGACCCCGGTTGCCTTTTTCTCCACCCGCTCCAGAAACTCGCGGGTGAGCTGGAAGTTGACGTCGGCCTCAAGGAGTACGCGGCGGACTTCGCGCAGGCCTTCCTTGATATCGGCCTCGGTCAAAACACCGCGGCCACGCAGGCGGGCGAACGTGGCTTCGAGCTTTTCGCTCAGATCTTCGAACATAGCCTTTAAACTTAGGCGCCATTAACTTCTGAAACAACTGAAGCACCAAGTCGCACCAGAGGAGCTGCATGGCCCCCGCCCAGCGTAAAGACGACATCCTGCAAGCCGAGCTTCCAGCGGCGCTGCCACTCATGGCGCTGCGATCCACCATTGTATACCCACTCGGCACTATCGCTGTACAAATGGGAGCGCCGGAGAATCTGGCGCTCCTAAAAGCAAATGAGCAGGCGGGGCTGATAGTCGGTCTGGTCGTCGCCAGCGGCGATCACGACGATGTCCTCGACCCGGAACGGTTCGTTGGCCGCGTCGGCGTCGCGGCGAGGGTGCACGAGAGAATCAATCTGCCCGGCGATACCGTGCAGATCACGCTGCAGGGACTGCGCAGACTGGTGGTGGAAGGCGTCGTCCAGACCGACCCATTCCCGGTCGTCCGCGTCAAGCCCGCCAAGGAAATTCCGCCCGATCCCAACGAAGTCGATGACCTCATCTCCCGCATCGTCACGGGCGCCGAGACCCTGGCCGAGCTGATCGAGCGCATCCCGGACGAAGTGCCGGCGATCCTCAAGATGAACATCTCGGATCCGGGCCGGTTCGCGGATCTGGCGGCGACCAATCTCAACTTCAAGGTCTCCGACAAGGACGAAATCCTTCAGCGCCTCAACATCGGGCAGCGGCTGAAATTCCTCCTCGGCCGGGTGGAGCGCGAGGTCGGGCGCGCCCGCGTCGCGGAAGACGTGAAGCGGCAGACGGAGATCAAAATCGAGCAGCACCAGCGCGAGTTCTACCTCCGCCAGCAGCTGCGCGCCATCCAATCCGAGTTGGGCGAAGGCGATCCCGGCGAGAAAGAGTCAATCGAGACCCTCAAGAAGCTCGAGGAGGCCAACCTGCCGGAGAAGGCGGCCCAGGAAGGGCGGCGCGAGATCGAACGGATGCGCAATCTCTCGCCCGCGTCGAGCGAGTATCAGGTCATTCGCACCTATCTCGACTGGATGCTCGCCCTGCCGTGGAACAAGAAATCATCGGCCGACGAAACTATCGAGCTAAAAAAAGTCGAAGAGCTGCTCGACAGCCGTCACTACGGGCTCAAGGAAGCAAAAGAGAGAATCACCGAATACCTCGCGGTGCGGAAGCTGCGCGGCGGCGATCCCCATGGTCCGATCCTTTGCTTCGTCGGTCCGCCGGGCACCGGAAAAACATCCCTCGGTGGTGCGATCGCGTCGTCGATCAATCGCGCGTTTTATCGCATTTCCGTGGGTGGCGTGCGAGACGAGGCCGAGATTCGCGGACACCGTCGCACCTACGTCGGGGCGATGCCCGGACTGATTCTGCAGTCCCTGCGGCGAGTTCAGGTGAGGGATGCAGTGCTCATGATCGATGAGATCGACAAGATGAGCTCAGGCGGTCCATCTGGCGACCCGACGGCCGCCATGCTCGAAGTGCTGGATCCGTCGCAGAATGCGACCTTCGTCGACCACTATCTGAATCTGCCCTTCGATCTGTCGAGCATTCTCTTCATCTGCACGGCGAACAACCTCTACGACATCCCGGCGCCGCTCCGCGACCGCATGGAAGTCATTCGCGTGCTCGGTTACACGGTCGAGGAGAAAGTCGAGATCGCCTGGCGCTATATGCTGCCGCGCCTGCTCGAGGACCACGGTATCACCGACAAGGACATCCAGTTCACGGACGAAGTCCTCAGCTTCGTCTCCAACCGCTACTCGCGCGAAGCCGGACTCCGCAACTTCGAGCGAAACATTGCCGCACTGATGCGCAAGCGCGCCCGCAAGAAAGCGGATGGTGAGGAAGGCGCCTGGGTGGTCGACAATCCGATGGTGATCGACATTCTCGGCAACCCGACCTACACCCTCGAAGACGCCGAGCAGGAGCCGGAGATCGGGGCGGTGACCGGAATGGCGTGGACGGCGACGGGGGGCGATCTCATGGTGATCGAGGCGCTGCGGATGCCGGGGTCCGGCCGGCTTACCACAACCGGCCAGCTCGGTGATGTGATGCGTGAATCGGTCGATGCGGCGTACTCGTACGTCCGCTCACGTGCCCACACGCTCGGCGTCGAGGACATCATGTTCAAGGAAGTCGACCTGCACGTCCACTTCCCCGCGGGCGCGATTCCCAAGGACGGCCCAAGTGCCGGCGCGGCGGTCACATTGGCGATCGCCAGCGTTCTCAGCCGGCGGCCGGTTCGTCGCGATATCGCCCTCACCGGCGAGATGACTCTTCGCGGGAAAGTGCTCGAGATCGGCGGCGTCAAAGAGAAAGTGATGGCGGCTTATCGCGCCGGACTCCGCCAGGTGATTCTGCCCAAGTCAAACGAGAAGGACCTGCGCGGCATCCCGGAGGAAGTGGTGACCAGCATGACGTTCACCTTTGTTTCGACGATGGACGACATCATCCACCTGGCGCTGCTGCCCAAACCGCCGGGAACGCTGGCCGACGCCATGGAGCCGCACGGCGATGTCCCGGCCAAGAACGCCGTCGGCGATTCTCCAACGGCATCGATCAATCGGACCGAGCCGGCGGGAGCAGTCACGAAGTAGCTATCGCGGCTCAAGCCAGTACAAGTCGAATGGACCATTTCGCGTGAACCTCGAGAATACCTGGGTCCAGTTCGGAATCCACGTCTTTGTCGGTACGATGGCGGGGGGCCTTTCCGACACCGTAGCCGTGTGGATGCTGTTCAATCCGAAGCAGAGGCGTTACGGATTTCAGGGGGCCATTCCGAAGAATCAGGCACGGCTCGCCAAGAGTCTCGGACGGACCGTCGGCGAGCGGCTGCTGACGCCCGGCGATCTACAGAAAGAGCTGGCGCGTCCCGAGCTGCTGGCTGCGTTTCAGTCGCGGATCGAAGACGTCATCGCCAATATCCTCACCTCGCGCGAGCCGCTGATCGACAAGGTGCCTCCGGCCGTGGTCAACGCGCTGGAAGGTGCGATGACCTCATATCTGCCGGTGGCGATGACGAAGCTGGGTGCTTTTCTCGGCCAGCCGACGACCCGCGTCAAGCTGCGGAACGCCCTCCACACGATGTTCAACCGCTTCGTGGACGACATGCGCTTTCACGAGCGCATCTTCGCCAAGCTGATGATGACTGAGAAGAAATTCGACACCGTGCTCGACGCCATCGAGACGGACGGGGTCGAGCAGGTCGTCGGGCTGCTGGAGGAGCCGGAGATCCGGGACGAGATCTCCAAGGCGATTCACGACGCGATTCTCACCTACCTTCAAAAGCCGATCTCCGACATTCTCGGCGACGTCGAAGCCAAGAAAGATCCGGAGGCCCCGAAACGCCTCGCCGCCCAGGCGGCACCCGTGATCTGGGAATGGGTGCACGAGCAGCTCCCCGAGTTGATCAAGAAGCTCGATGTGCAGGCGATGGTGGAGCGGAAGGTGATGGCGTTCAGCGTCGATCGCGTTGAAGAGATCCTGCGCAGCGTGATTCAGAACGAGCTGAATCTGATCATCATCACGGGTTACGTGCTCGGCGGACTGATCGGCGTGTGCACGTTCGGCCTGCAGAAACTGCTGGGACTCTAGCAGCTACTGCTTCAGCGTGACCTGGGCCGGGTTTATGATGTTCGGGTTGGCTCCGGCCGGCACGTCCACATAGGTCACCACCTGACGTCCCTGGATCTCTGACGTCGATACCTGCAGCGTGCGTCCGGCGGCCGAGTAATTCTTGACGAGAGCGGTGGAACCGGCACCAGCCTTCGCCGAGTAGCGCTTCTCGACGGCTTGACCGGCGAGATGAAAGAATTCGCCCGCCTCGACAGGTGAGTCCCAGACCGTGAGCCACACGATTCCCTGCCCCTGAGGCGTGTTCACCACCGCGTAGCGATCGCCATCCCATCCCGCCGCTCCGCGCACAGCCTCGTTCTGGTCGTTCAGGTGTTGAAACAGGAACAATCGCGTCTCGAATTCGCCGAGGTCGTTCTCGTAAACCTTGGTGGCATTGCTCAGAGTGCCCAGCGTGATCCGGGTGGGATTGTCCCGGTTAACGAAAAATGCCGCCGGATGGATGATCTGCTCGGTGGAAACCGGCATGTCACTATAGATCGTCGTGCCCGGCTTCCGTTCCTTGAAATTGCGGTAGAACTCGGCGCCGCTCAGATAAGGAAAGATGAGCGTCTCCTGAATCACATTCGGCGCCGCGGAAAAAATCGGCATCGATGCCTGAGTCTCGCGAATCATTTCCCTGATGCGGTCCCAGCCCCCCGGGAGATTGATGGCGATGTTGGAGCCGCCCAGCATGATCGAGATCTGCTCATACACGGCCTGACCCTCGAACACCGCCTGCGCCGCCGATAGTCGATCGTTGTCGTCCCGGATCTTCTGCACCGAGTCCATACTGATGTATTGATCCTGGAGCGCGTGGACCAGCTCGTGGGTGATGGTTATCGCCGCCATGTCCTTCGGCGAGCCGTCGACGACGTATAGCACCTTGGTGCGCGGATCGTAGTAGCCGACGATCTGCTCCTCGAGCAGGCTGGTGAGAAATGGCTGGAGCTTGAGGGTGTCGGGAATCATCCCGAGCCGCTTGTACGCCGCTTCCTGGCCGGCAAGGTCGTGCATCGCCTGAGAATCGGTGAATTGCTTGGTGACGAACTCGCGGACCTGTTCCTTCGAGCGGGTCTCGATCTTGGGCGGCGCCTTGAACTTCAGACCGACCGCCTTCTCGATCATCGGCACCGCCTGGGCTACTTCCTCGGCATACGGCCCCTGGTACTGCGGCTTCTGGCTCTCACAGGCGGAGACCAGAGTGAGGAGCCCACCGCCGGCGAGAAACAGAATCCGTCTGAGTTCAACGATCATCAGCAGCTGTGAGAAAGTGGGTTTCGATGCCGCGCCTCAGAGGCCCGAGATGCGCAGATACCATTCGATGATGGCGTCTCCGAAAAGCAATGCGATCAGTGCCGCAGGCGCAAGAAAGACGCCGAACGGCAGCTCTCTTCTTCGCCAGTTTCCTCCCGCCTCCAGCGCCAGCTCCGTCTGTCCCTTGTCGTCGGCGAGACCCCGCGACGAAAGGGGGTAGACGATGCCGAGCAATATGATCGGCGCGATCGCGGCGCCGATGAAAACCGTCAGCAGCGAACGCGCGGGGCCCAGGGCTGCACCGGCCACCGCCATCAAAGTGACGTCCCCAAATCCCATCGCCGGACGCTTCAGCCAGACTTCACCGAGCCACCCCGCAATGGAGATTGCGCCCGCACCCACACACATACCGAGGATCGCATCCCACGGCCGGGCGAAGGGCTCAGCCTCGCCGAAGAACAGCGCGACGAACGCCGTCACCAGCACGAAGAGCAGGCCGAATACGGTGAAGCCGTCGGGGATGAGAAAGTGCTTGGCGTCGGTGATGGATATTCCAAGAAGGACTGTCGCGAAGACAGCAACCCGGAACGCCGTGATCGTCATTCCGAACTGCAGGTAGGCCGCCAGCCAGAGAAGACCGACCAGCAGCTCGACGATCGGATACTGAATGGAGATTGGCTCGCGGCAGCCGCTGCAGCGCCCGCGAAGGAAGAGCCAGCTGAAGATGGGAATGTTCTCGCTCGCCTTGATCTGGTGCCCGCACTTCGGGCACCGCGAGCGTGGCTTGACGACGGAAAGTCCTTCCGGCCAGCGTCCGATGCAGACGTTGAGGAACGAGCCGATCGCTGCGCCAACGACAAAAACGTACAATCCTTCCAGAAATTCGATCATCAGCGAAGCTCGTAGAGAATGATTCCGGTCGCGACAGCGACGTTGAGTGATTCCACATTGGCGGAAATCGGCAGCGACACCGTGCGGTGTGCCGCGGCGCTGACCTCGGTCGACAGGCCAGCCCCTTCATTCCCCACCGCGATCGCCAGACGGGCAGGCGCGCTGGCTCGATCGAGCGATTCTCCGCCCGCCGCCGTTGCCCAGAGGACGATCTTCTCCCGCTCCAGGAAAGCGAGCAGCTCGGCGAGCTCCGCATGGAGGGCCGGGTGACGGAACTGCGCCCCCATGGAGCTGCGGATAACCTTCGGATTCCACAGGTCCACTGTCCCCGGCAGGGCCACAGTTGCCGTCGCGCCGAGGGCCGCGGCGGTGCGGACGATGGTGCCGGCATTTCCCGGATCCTGAACTCCGTCGAGCACCAGCAGACGGCACTTCGACGCAAGGTCGAGGGTATCAAGTGACCGAGGAGGAATTTCTCCGATCGCCAGCACGCCCTGTGGTGACTCTGTTTGAGCGGCAGATCCGAAGTCTTTCTCGGAGACCTCCGCCACCTCGACGCTGGCCTGGTCGAGAGCCGTTCTCAGGGCCTGGCCGCGGGGAACGGTGGCAAGTTGGGGGGCGACGAGCACTCCTCTGATTCTGAGCCGGGAGGCAAGCAGCTCCTCGACCGCTCGAGTGCCTTCGGCGACGAACAGCGAGTGCTTTTCGCGCGCCTTTCTGCGGCTCAGATCGCGGGCAAGTGTAAGAAGCTTCAAGCGCTCTCGACGCGGAGGTTAGCTGGAATAGGTTTTGCCTCCCCGTCCCTGTAGGAAACTCATTGTTGGAGTACCAATGAAGCGAATGTTTGTAGGCATTGCGCTCACCATCTCCCTCGTTGGCTGCGGCATTTCGCAGCAGCAGGAAGTACAGATGGGACAGGAATATGCGCAACAGATCAACGCGCAACTACCGATCATTCGGGATCCTGAGCTCAATCGGTACATCAATGTGCTGGGCGACTCGATCGCCCGCCTGACCAGCCGCGCTGATCTCGACTGGCAATTCTTCATCGTCGACGCCCAGGAAGTCAACGCGTTCGCGGTGCCCGGTGGGTTCGTCTACATCAATCGCGGGTTGATTCAGCGCGCCGACCAGATGGACGAGATCGCAGGTGTGCTTGGTCACGAGATTGGCCACGTCGTCAAGCGCCACACCGTCAAGCAAATGGAAAAGGCCCAGGGCGCAAACGTTGGCGTCACGCTCGCTTGCATCCTGACCGGCGTCTGCAACAGCCAGATAGCGGGTGCGGCGATCAACATTGCCGGCGGTGCGCTGTTCGCTCGGTTCAGCCGCCAGGACGAAGCAGAAGCCGACAACGAAGGGTTCAAGAACGTTGTCAAAGCCGGAGTCAGTCCGGTCGGGATGGTGACGATGTTCCAGAAGCTGCTCCAGGAGCGGCAAAGTCATCCCGGAGCTGTCGACTCCTGGTTCCTGACGCACCCGCTCGAGGAAGACCGTATCCGGGCAGTCCAGGCGCAGATCAATCAGCTGCCGCCGAACGTCCTCGCCCAGCTCGGGACGGATTCGCGAAACTTCCACGCATTCAAGTCGCGCATTCAGTCGCTGCCACCTTCGCCTCCGCCGCGTCAGGGGCAGTAGACCACCGCGTCAGGGGCAGTCGACTTCTCGGTACCGACCGGGGCAAGGGTGCGTCGCGAGTATTCGCGGCGCATTTTTGTTTGATGCGGATAGCGCTGACAATTGCCGGGTCCGATTCCGGCGGTGGAGCTGGAATCCAGGCGGACCTGAAGACTTTCCAGCGTTTCGGAGTCTTCGGGACGTCGGCGATCACGGCCATCACCGCGCAGAACACCCGCGGCGTTACGAAGTGGGAAGCCGTCTCGCCGGAGATGGTACGCGCGCAGATCGACGCCGTCGCGGCCGACCTGTTGCCCGCCGCCATCAAGACTGGCATGCTGGCGAACGCCGCCGTTGCCGCAAGCGTTGCCGGCGCGATCCGCGATCACGCCTTGCGGAACTACGTCCTCGATCCCGTGATGGTGGCGACCTCCGGCGATCCCCTCCTGGATCCCGACGCCATCGCGGTCATTCGCGATGAGCTCGTGCCGCGAGCCACACTCGTCACCCCGAACCTGAACGAAGCAGCGATACTCGTCGGCGAAAAACTGGAGGACGAAGACGCGATGGCCCGCGCCGCGGAGACAATCGTCAACGACATGGGCGCGCAGGCCGTGCTGATAAAGGGCGGCCATCTGCAAACCGGCGACCGGGTGGTGGACATACTATATGATGGCGATGTCCGTGCCTTTCGCGGAAAGCGCATCAATACCACCAGCACTCACGGAACCGGCTGCACACTTTCGGCGGCGATCACGGCGCAAATTGCGAACGGTGAGTCGCTGCACGCGGCGGTGAGACGAGCCATCGACTACGTCCACAATGCCATCGCGACCGCGCCCGGCATCGGCAGCGGCCACGGCCCGCTAAATCATCTCGCCGGCGATAGCTGAGAGCTTGCGCTCCGCTCGAGGAACTCCGTTACCAGCGATTCGAAGTCGGCGCTGACGCGATTCGTCGTCTCAAGAACTTCGGCGTGGCTGAGTGCGGCGCCGGTGACGCCCGCGGCGGCATTGGTGATGCAGCTCACGCCAGCGACGCGCATCTTGAGCGCGCGGGCGACGATTACTTCCGGCACCGTCGACATCCCCACCGCATCCGCGCCCAGCATCCGGAGCATCTTCACTTCGCTCGGCGTTTCGTACGAAGGCCCTAGCAGTCCCGCGTAGACGCCCTCGCGCAGAACGATGCCGAGTTTTTCCGCGGTGGTGCGCAGGATCCGCCTGAGGCCTGGATCATAAGCGTCCGTCATGTCGGGAAAGCGGATGTCGCCTTGCTGAAGCGCGCCGACGAGGGGGTTGGTTCCCATCAAATTGAGGTGGTCCGAGATCATCATCAAATCACCGACTGCTAGCTTCGGCGAAATTCCACCGGCTGCGTTGGAGACGAAGAGCACGCCCGCGCCGAGGGCACGGAATACCCGCACCGGAAAAGCCGCCAGGGCAGCAGGATGGCCCTCGTAGACGTGAAATCGTCCACTCAGCGCCACGACCTCGCGTCCGCCAAGCGTGCCGGTAATGACGGCGCCTTCGTGGCCGGTGACCGTCACCTCGGGGAATCCGGGAATCTCGCGGAACGGGATTCTGGCGGCGTCAGAAATCTTCTTTGACAAGCCGCCCAGCCCCGAGCCGAGGATGATCCCGATCGCTGGTTGAACGTCGCTGCGACTGCGAATCGCCGCCGCCGCTTTTGCCGCCGCTTCAGCAGAGTAATCCGTCACTCTTCAGGCCCGATCAGCTCATCGATCTCGTCGGATATTTCCTCGATCAACATCATCCGCTCCTCCCACGGCAGAAATGCGCTCTCGAAGCCGTTGAGCGCAATCCCCGCCAGCTCTTCCACCGTGAAGCCGAGGTGCTCGGCCGCATGGATGTATTCGTCGGTGAGCGTGGTGTCGCTCATCAGGCGGTTGTCGGTGTTGAGAGTGACATTGAGACCGAGGTCGAAATACTCGCGCAGCGGATGTGTCGCGTAGGAATCAGCAACCCGCGTCTGCACGTTACTCGTCAGGCATACTTCCAGTGCGATTCGCCTGTCGTTGACGTACTGGGTCAGCTCCGGATCCTCGATCAGCCTCGTTCCGTGTCCAATACGGTTCGCGCCGCACACGTGCACCGCCTGCCTGACCGACTCCGCGCCATCTCCTTCTCCGGCATGAACCGTCACCGCGAGATCGTGCTCACGCGCGTAGCGGAAAGCCTCGACGTGACGCGCAGCAGGGTTGCCCTTCTCTCCACCGGCGAGATCGAATGCGACCACCCCGTCGTTTTTGAACTCGACGGCGAGCTTGGCCAACTCGAGCGAGCTCTCGGGCGGAAATTGTCGCAACCCGCAGACAATGAAGCGGCCGGTGATGCCGAAATCCCGTTCCGCGCGCTGCAATCCGCGAATGGGCGCCTCCACCGCCTGGACCAGCGTGAGGCCCTGCACGACGTTCAGGATCGGCGCGTTTCGGACTTCTATGTAGCGGACACCATCTTCCGCGGCGTCCTCGGCCAGCTCGTAAGCGACGCGCTCCAGCGCTTCCTCGCTCTGGAGAACCGAGATAGTGACGTCAAACCGGCGGAGGTAATCCTCCAGCGTCTGAGCGTCATCGACTCGCATGAACTCCGTCAGCTCCTCCACGGTGTGCTTCGGCAGTGTGACGCGATGCGCGCGCGCCAGGTCGAGCAGCGTTTCTGGTCGCAGTGAGCCATCGAGATGGCAGTGCAGCTCCGCTTTCGGCAGCTGGCGGAGCTTATTGGAAAAAATCGAGAGTGGCATTACGGTGAATTGAAGTCCGGATCGTCACCAGCGGTTTGGCGGGAGCGCACGATGCGAAATATCGCTCCATTGTGAACTGGTGTCCCGTTGTCGGTGACGATTCCGCGGCTGTCCGTAATCAACCGCTCACCGTTGCGAATCGCTGCCGCCTGGGCCGGGTTCCACCGCTCCACAGCATCGAGCGCGGTCGCCGCGGCGTCGACTTCGACCGCCTTGGCGTTGATGTAGACCCGCACCATTTCGCTCACGGTGACACCGGCGCGATGCGCACCTCGGCCGGCGCCGTGATCGGCTCCGGCAGCGATTTCAGGTAGTCGATCAGGGCATCGAGGTCCACGATGTTGAGCGGCCGGGAAGCGGTCGCTCGCTTGCCGGCATCATACCCTTCGCCGCCCGTAGCCAGAAAATCGTTAACGATGACGTTGTATGTCTTCGCATCGTTGAGCTGGCTTCCGTCGGCCATCGTCGCCGAGACGAGTCGTGATCCCTTGGGCTTGGAGCGATCGTACCTGATAGTGAGCCCACTGACGTGGTCGTCGACGCTGTTCCTGCCGAGCATTGCCTCCAACAAGCCGCGCAGCTGCACTCCGTTCATCGTCAGTGAATAGAGCGTATTGCCGAAAGGCTGAATCTCGAAGAGCGAGCCGTAGTTGGCCTCGCCCGCCCGCAGCTCGGTGCGGATGCCCCCGTTGTTCATGATCGCCACGTCACCCTTCCCGGCCCAGCGCTGCGCGTCGGCGATGAGATTGCCGAGAGGATACTGCGGGCCCTGACGGGCGAGTGTCACCGGAATGGCCGCGATGTGGCGGTTCACGATTGGAGCGACCCGGGCGATAGTCCGCTGCACAATCGAATCAATCGCCGGGTCGGGGCGCAGAGTGTCGATGGCGAGCTCTCTTACCTCGTGCCTGACCGGGACGTTGATCGAGGTGTCGAGAGCGATGTCCAGCACCTCGATGGCCCGCCCGACGTTGCGAGCCTGCACGATTGGAATCCCGTTGACGACGGTGTTGATCAGAGAGTGTGAATGGCCGCTGACGATCGCGTCGACCCTGGTTTTCAGATTCCGCGCAAAATTCATGATCTCGCCGGAACACTCCGTCGCGCCATCGCGCCCGCACTGTGCGCCGGCGTGTGCGATGACGACGATGAAGTTGGCGCCCCGCTTTCTCAGCGCGGGTCCAATGCTGTCCACGATCGGTGCGGGGTCGTCGAAGCGCAGGCCGACCACATTGGCCGCGCGAGTGCTGGTCGGCGTGCTGACCGTCGAGAGCCCTATGATCCCGATTCTGGTGCGGCCGCGCGTGACGATGGTGTCATTGCGAATCCATTCCACGTCACGGCCGTTCGTATAGCGCACGTTGGCGCCGAGGATCGCGTACTTCGCCTGTCGCATCCGCGCGCGAAGCGTGTCTACCCCCCAGTCGAACTCGTGGTTGCCGAGCGCCGCCGCCGTGTAGCCCATCCTATTGTAGTAATCGACGACCGGGCGTCCGAAGGTGAGATTCGACGCCGGCGTGCCCTGGAACATATCGCCGCCATCAAGAAGCAGGGTCTCACACCGCGGGACGCATTCGGCCCGCGCGCGCTCGATCGCCGTCGCGACGTAGGCCGCGCCGCCCCGCCTGACTCCGTTGGCATCCGGTCGTGGCTCCAGCGCCCCGTGAAAGTCGTTGGTGCCGATGATTCGCAGGAA
>DASYIM010000158.1:0-4542 GCA_035997625.1 Gemmatimonadaceae bacterium | reverse complement strand
GGCCTCTCCCGGAAACGGAAGGGGCCTTTTTTTGTAACTACAGCTCGAATGGAGCCAACGCTCCGGAGATTGCACGATGACGGCAAAGCAGGGTTTGTATGATCCGGCTTACGAGCACGACGCGTGTGGAATTGGCTTCGTCGCCAACATCCACGGCGTCCGGTCTCGCGACATCGTCGAGAAATCGCTCCAGCTTCTCGTCAACCTCTCCCACCGCAGCGCGGTCGCCGCCGACTCGTGTACCGGCGACGGCGCCGGCGTCCTCCTCCAGGTGCCGCACGCGTTTCTCCGCCGCGTCTGCGCACCAGGCGGAATCTCGCTGCCCGATGCCGGAAGCTACGGCGTCGGAATGGTCTTCCTCCCGTCGTCCCGCGCCGAGCGCGCGGCGTGCGAGCGACTCATCGAATCGCAGGTTGTCGGCGAGGGTTGCACGGTCCTCGGCTGGCGCGACGTTCCCGTAAACGACGCCGTCCTCTCGGCGCCGACCCGGAGCTCGCGTCCGGTCATTCGACAGATCTTCGTCGCGACGATGGGTGTTTCGCGCGACCTCGATGCCGATTCCGCGTTCGAGATCACGCTTTACGTAATTCGCCGCCGTATCGAAGCGGCGCTGCGCACGATGCCTGGTGGCAGCAACTGCTACATCGCCAGCCTCTCGTCGCGCACCGTGGTCTACAAGGGCATGCTGACTCCCAACCAGCTCACGACGTTCTACAAGGATCTGAGTGAGCCGGATCTGGTCAGCGCCATTGCGTTGGTGCATTCGCGATTCTCCACCAACACCTTCCCGTCGTGGCGGCTGGCGCATCCGTATCGATTCCTCTGCCACAACGGCGAGATCAATACTCTGCGCGGCAACCTGAACTGGATGCGCGTCCGCGAAGGCGTCATGTCGTCGTCGCGATTCGGCAATCGACTCGCTGGTCTGTTTCCTGTTTGCGGGCAGAACCAGAGCGATTCGGCGTCGGTCGACAACGTGCTGGAGCTGCTCACACTCGCGGGTCGCCCACTCGCCCACTCGATGGCGATGCTGATCCCGGAAGCCTGGGAAGGGCACGCCGCGATGTCGCCCGAGCGCCGGGCATTCTACGAGTACCACTCCTCGCTAATGGAGCCGTGGGACGGGCCGGCGGCGATGGCGTTCACCGACGGCAGGCAGGTCGCCGCCGTTCTCGACCGCAACGGGCTGCGCCCGGCGCGCTACGTCGTGACGACGAGCGATCTCGTCGTGCTCGCATCGGAGGCGGGAGCGTTGCCGTTTCCGGTTTCGGAGATCCGGGCGAAGGGACGGCTCGAGCCGGGGCGGATGCTCGTCGTCAACACGACTCAGGGGCGGATTCTCGACGACGAGGCGGTCAAGCTCGAGTTGGGCATGGTCAGGCCGTACCGGCGCTGGATCTCCGAGGAGAGGATCGAGCTAGACACTCTCGTCGGTGAGCTGCAAAAACAACCAACGATGCGAGATCTCGTAACGGACGATGAAAAGAACGGGATGCGAGATCGCAGCAAACCCGATCCCAGATCTGAGAACACGGCCGCAAGACCGTCCGTACCTCTGTTCGATTTGCAGCGGGCTTTTGGGTACACAGCGGACGAAGTGAAGATGGTGCTGGGGCCGATGGCAGAACTTGGTGAAGAGCCGTCGGGGTCGATGGGGAACGATACTCCGCTCGCGGTTTTGTCGCGGCGGCCGCAGCTGCTGTTCTCGTACTTCCGGCAGATGTTCGCGCAGGTTACCAATCCGGCGATCGATCCCATTCGCGAGCAGCTCGTGATGTCGCTGGCGATGAATCTGGGGCCTCAGGGGAATCTGCTCGAGGAAAGCGCGGAGCATTCGAGACAGCTACGCATCTCGCAGCCCGTCCTCGACGATCGCGCGATGGCTGCGCTGCGCAGCGTCGCCGAGCCGACTTTGCGCGCGGCCACGCTGTCGAGCGTGTTCCCCGTTGTGCAGGGAGAGCGGGGCCTCGAGCGCGCAGTCGAGCAATTGTGCGCCGGCGCGACGGCCGCCGTATTGGCTGGTTGCGGTGTTCTCATTCTGAGCGATCGTGCCACTGACGGCCGACACGCGCCGATCCCTTCAGCTCTCGCCATCTCCGCCGTTCACCACCATCTCATCCGCGAGGGACTCCGCTGGCGCGTAAGTCTCGTCGCCGAGACTGGCGAGGCGAGAGAAGTCTCGCACTTCGCGCTTCTCATCGCCTACGGCGCCAGCGCGGTTCACCCATACCTCGCTCTCGAAACCGTCGCCTCACTCGCCGGCCCGACATTGGTCGTCGACAAAAGCTCGCAGCCCCACGCCGGTCCGCCAACAGCCGCCAGCCGGTCTTCTTCCGTTGCCGTTAGCGAACTCCAGTCGCACTACATCAAGGCCATCGGCAAAGGCCTCCTCAAGGTGATGTCGAAGATGGGCATCTCCACGCTCCAGAGTTACTGCGGCGCCCAGCTCTGGGAAGCCGTGGGTCTGAGCACGTCTCTCATCGATCGACATTTCGTCGGCACGCCGTCGCGCGTCGGTGGCATCGGACTCGAGCTCATCGCCGAGGAGACGCTGCGTCGTCATCGCGCCGCCTTCTCCGACGAATCCATGGAAACGCGCCTCGACCCGGGCGGCGAATACCAGTATCGCGTCCAGGGCGAGCACCACAACTGGAATCCGCTGACTATCGCCAAGCTCCAGCACGCCACGCGCGGCGACAGCTACTCGACATTCAAGGAATTCAGCGCGCTGGCCAACGACGAGACGCGCCGGCAGTCTACATTGCGGGGACTATTGGACTTCGTGGAGCGCGATCCGATCCCGCTCGACGAGGTCGAGCCGGCTTCGAAGATCACACGCCGCTTTTGTACCGGCGCGATGTCCTTCGGATCGTTGAGCGCCGAGGCCCACGAGACCCTCGCTATCGCCATGAACAAGCTTGGCGGACGCAGCAACAGCGGCGAGGGCGGCGAGGATCCGTCGCGCTTCGGCACCGATCGCAACAGCTCCATCAAGCAGGTGGCGTCGGCGCGCTTCGGCGTGACCGCGGAGTATCTCGTCAACGCCAGCGAGCTGCAGATCAAGATCGCGCAGGGCGCCAAGCCAGGCGAGGGCGGTCAGCTTCCCGGTCACAAGGTCGACGCGATCATCGCCCGCACCCGGCATTCGGTGCCGGGTGTAACGCTCATTTCGCCCCCGCCGCACCACGACATCTACTCGATCGAAGATCTCGCCCAGCTCATTTACGATCTGAAGGCGATCTCCCCGCACGCCGCGGTGTCGGTGAAGCTGGTCGCCGAAGCTGGAGTGGGAACGGTCGCGGCCGGTGTGGCGAAGGCGCGCGCCGACCTGATCGTCATCTCCGGCGATTCCGGCGGCACCGGTGCCTCGCCGCTGTCGTCGATCATGCGCGCGGGCTCGCCGTGGGAGCTGGGTCTGTCTGAAACCCAGCAGACCCTCGTAATGAATGGTTTGCGTGGCCGCGTTCGCCTGCAGACGGACGGACAGCTCAAGACCGGTCGGGACGTGGTCGTCGCCGCTTTGCTCGGCGCCGACGAATTCGGCTTCGCCACGGCGCCGTTGATCGTCCAGGGCTGCGTGATGATGCGAAAGTGTCATCTCAACACCTGCCCGGTAGGCATCGCCACCCAGGATCCCGAGCTCCGCGCCCGCTTCGCCGGACAGCCCGAGCACGTGGTGAATTTCTTTTTCTTCGTCGCCGAGGAAGTCCGCGAGATCATGGCGCGGCTCGGGTTCCGGACGATGGACGAGCTGATCGGCCGCACCGACCTGCTGCGCGCGCCACTGGTGGCGGACAATGCGAAGGCGCGCACCATCGACCTGTCGGCGCTGCTGCACCTGGCGATGCCGGCGGCGATGACGCTGGTGGATCGCGTCGAGCGCGGCTATGTGAAACCGCGGCGCCGGCATCCGAGCGCTGTCGGTGAGATGAACGCGTCGCTGGTGCGGTTGGCTGAGCCGGCACTGGAGAGAGCAGAACGCGTGATGGCGACGCTGGAAATCACGAATGCCGATCGTGCGGTTGGAGCGACGCTATCGGGCGAGATCGCCCGCCGTTACGGGGACGTCGGCCTGCCCGCAGACACCATCTCCATCAAGTTTACCGGCTCGGCGGGCCAGAGTTTCGGCGCCTTTGCCGCGCGTGGACTGTCGCTCGAGCTGGAGGGTGAGTCGAACGATTACCTGGGCAAAGGACTGTCCGGCGGACGGATTATCGTTCGCCATCCGCGCGCCGCGCAGTTCATTCCCGACCAGACGGTATTGGTCGGCAATACAGTGCTGTATGGCGCGACATCGGGCGAGGCGTACATCGCCGGCGTGGCGGGTGAGCGCTTCGCCGTGCGCAACAGCGGCGCGATCGCGGTCGTCGAAGGGGTCGGGGATCATGGTTGTGAGTACATGACGGGTGGGACCGTCGTGGTCCTCGGCCGCATCGGCCGCAACTTCGCCGCGGGAATGAGCGGCGGACTCGCGTTTGTCCTCGACGAGTTCGGCGAGCTGGAGCGACAGTGCAACGCCGGACTGGTGGATCTGGTTCATGT
>DASYIM010000157.1:0-3253 GCA_035997625.1 Gemmatimonadaceae bacterium | reverse complement strand
AGTCAGGCATGTCCCACATCGTGACGACACCCTCCTGGCGGCCGAGCTTCTGATACAGGATCGTCGGATTCAGCGTGTACTCTCGCGTGTTCGCATCCAGTTTCCGTAGCCACTCATAGCCTGCGTCCGGCTTGCCGGTCTGCGCAATCGACCGTGCCATGATTGCTCCGAAGATAGCCCGCATCGTGCCGGAAGCTATCGGATCGCGAATGACGATTTTGTCTTTCCACTTTGGATCGATGAGATCGTCCCAATCTTTCGGCGCGTCTGCTTCCTTCACCGCGTCGCGATTGTAGCCGATGACCTCGGGAGTCAGATAAGTGCCGTACCACTTGTCGTTGGCGTCGCGACCTTCAGGATCGATGGACGCGGACCACGTCGGCTTGTACGGCTGGAGCAGATCTTCCCTGGTTGCGCGATCGAAGGCTTCGGCTGGCGCGCCGAACCACACGTCAGCCTGCGGATTTGGTTTTTCCGCGCGCACGCGCTCGAGGACTTCCTGCGAGCCCATGTCCACCCATTGTACATCGATGTCGGGGTGCGCTTTCTCGAAGCCCTTCTCCATATACTCGAGCAGCTCCTTGCCATGCGGGGAGTAGACGATCAGGACCTTGCGACCATCCGAGCTGCACGCCGACAGCGACAGCGCCGCAACGGCAACCAGCCACGCTGGGCGTCTCATTTGATGATGTTGCCGCCGAGGAGGTTGGCAAAGATTCGTGCGCCCCCGGACACGCCGGCTGGAAGCTGCCTGAAGAGAGCGAGCGGAACGTAGATGTAAGTACCGCGGCCGTACGGCGCGGCGAGAATCGCCCCCCGGTTTGGTGGCTCGCCCGGATCATTCATCGACAGCACGGTGCCGTAGTGCGAGTCGAAGGTCGAAGGCATGTAGGTCGCCCTTTCCTGCACCCAACCCTTGAAGTCATCCTGGGTGATCCTGTTCGGCGCATTCAGCAGAGGCGAGCCGGGGTCGTTGAACGTCACCGGTGCGAACTCGTCGGTCACGCGCTCAGCGCGCTGCTGTAGTGTCACGGGGTACGGCATGATTCCGGGCCGCTGCATCTCCCCTTGCCCGTACTGTACCACAAGCCGACCACCATTGCGCACGTATGCGAGCAAGTAGTCGTTGTTGTCCTGCAGCGTCTGGCTGGCCTGGTATGCGCGCGGGCCGACGACGATTGTCGTAAAGCGACTCAGATCGGTTCGTGGGATATCGTCGGACTCGACGATCCTCAGCGGTACCCCGAGCTCCTCCAGAATTGGAGCGACGTTGTCGCCCACACCCGGTATGTACGCGACGTTGAGAGGCGCCGGTAACACGACGTCCACCGCATTGATGGTCAGTTTCGACGGACGATAGATCCGCTGTGGATTGATGTGGGGATACTCGATCGGGATATAGCCCGTCTGGAACGATTTACCCTTTGCGGAAGCAGTCGCCGAGAGCTCGTGAGTTCCGCGCGAGAGGGTTCCCTTGACCCTGAACGTCAGTGTGCGCGTGGCGCCGGGAGCCATGAGAACCGTGCGCGTCATCGAATCAGCGGACAGTCCTCTCGGCAGCGATAGGGTTACGTTCACGGTGGTCGAATCTGCAAACGCCGAGTGAAGCGTAGTCTTGAGGAGCTGATTGAACGGCCCATTCGCGCGCGCCATTGCAACCGCCTGGTCGAGCGTGACAGACACTCCGGGAGCGACGATTAGCGGAGTCTGCACATCGCCTCGCACCCGATCCACGTAGTGAAACACGATTGGAGAGCTCAGATAACGTTCGCCTAGCTCACTCGAGCTCACCAAAACGTGCGCGCCATGGCGCACTTCGCGCGCGTCTTCTGAGATGCCAGTAATTCTCGGGGTGAACAGATCTCCATTCCTTGGTGTTGCCAGCCACCACGGCTGCGAGATCTCCCGGCCCACATACCATTGCGTCCAACTATAGCTCGAATCAGGAAGAACGACTCTCGGCTGGCCGTCGACCTTGACAGCTGGAATCAAGATCGGGACGCGCCCCCGGTTGTGTATTGCCAGGCTGATTTTGGCCGAATCGCCGAGCGCGAGTGCCTGGCGATCGGCAACCGCCTCCAGTTCGACGGGAAGAGGCTGATTGGGCGCCCACACGCGTCCATCGTGCACAGTGTGCCTGACACTCAGAGTGTCGAGACCGGAAAAGATGGACGCCTCGTCCTTCGCGGCGGGCGCGGGCACGCGCGAATCCTCTCGGGTCAGGTAATCCCACACCACTCCTTTGCGCCTTAGTGTCCCCTCGCCCTGCGACTTGTGCTGCGAGCGGCTGTCGGCGGCTATCTCCTGATACGAGAGCCCGAGAAATGGATTGTATTCGCCGACGTTGATCGAGAGAGTTCGATCCTGAGGCGAAAACCGGGCGAGACGGTAAAACTTGAGAGGCGTCCACGGCTCACCGAACTCCCGAACCGGAAACCGCACCGTGTCCGCGGCAAGGTTGTACGCCTGCCTGGCAACGATAGCTGAGATCTGATGCTGGCCATGGCCATCCCGGGGAGTTCCTGAGAATGTCGTAATCACGATCTGCGGCTTGAAGGCGCGCATGACGATGATCACATCGTTCAACAGTGAATCCTGTGGCCAGTGTTTGCGGGTCTCTTCAGCGGTCTTCGAGAAACCGAAGTCGTAGCCGCGCCCGAAATACTGATGCGCGCCATCGACGCGCCGGGCAGCGAGCAACTCCTCGGTACGGATCACTCCGAGCGCTTCTCCCAACTCATTGCCGATAAGATTTTGCCCGCCATCGCCACGTGTCAGCGACATGTAGGCGGTTTCCACATTTCTCCCGCGCGCCAACCACGCGATCAGGTTGGTGTCTTCGTCGTCCGGATGCGCGGCAATCCACAGCACCCGCATGGGAACCGGCCCGTCGTAAATGCGAATCAGGTACGGTGGATCGGTATTGAACAACGCCTGAGCCGGTCCGGAATGCGATAGTCCTACTGTCGCGGCGAGTGCAGCGATGAGGATTGCTCGGGTCATTTTTCCGGGCCTGATGGCGCTCAGGTCTTGAGCGCCATGCCGCGGCGCTTCGCTCCCGCAGGCTGCTGCAGGGGCGCGTTCACCTCAGCGACGATGCGCTCCTGCTCCTTCTTGTGGACTTCGGCGTAACCTTCCGCCGGACTCGCTCGATCCGGGCGCCCGATATACCGCGTGAGCAAGGCATTCCCGGTCGACATCCGGAGTCGCGGTGCTGCATACGACCAGGCGCCCTGGTTCTTCGGCTCTTCCT
>DASYIM010000156.1:0-17516 GCA_035997625.1 Gemmatimonadaceae bacterium | reverse complement strand
CTGTGGCGGTTGCAGGCAGGAGACTCGGAGCCGCTTCTTCAGCGGGCAGGCTGAATCTTGCCGCTCTTTTCACGCCTCCGTAGTTTGAGGCAACCCAGCACCCCTCAGTCAATCGTTTTATCCCAACCGCTAGTCAAATCCAATGAGCTCCCGCTAGTGCATCTCGCTGTTGCGGCTCGCACTGATGTCGGCCGGATTCGAAAGGGAAATGAAGACTCGCTTCATGCTTCGGCCAACGCCTACCGCGGGCTTTTCATAGTCGCGGACGGCATGGGTGGGCATGCGGCCGGGGAAGTAGCGAGCGAAATGGCGGTGGAGATGGTCAGCCACGAGCTCTCCGATCTCAATCAGCTCGAGGCCGCTGACGCCCACGATCGGGTGGCGCGCGCACTGAGAGACGCCAATCGCGCGGTGTACGAGCGCACTCGAACCGAGCGCGACAAGCTCGGCATGGGCAGCACCGTATCGGCGCTGCTTCTCTCCGAGACGCGGTACCTGGTTGGCCACGTGGGAGATTCGCGAATCTACCTCGTTCGCAATGGGGAGATGCGACAGCTCACCAAAGACCACTCGCTGGTTCAGGAGCAGGTCGACGCCGGCCTCCTCACGCCGGAACAGGCGAGGCGTCATCCGCAGAGCAATGTCATCACGCGTTGCATCGGAATGGCCGACGAGATCGAGCCCGACGTCTTCGACGGCGATGCCCACGTCGGCGATGCGTTTCTACTGGCGAGCGATGGTTTGACGGGAATGGTGGATGACCGGCGGATTCAGCAGCTGTTGCTCTCTCGCGCCAAACCCGAGCGCATCGTCGACGCCTTGATCCAGGAAGCCAACGTCAACGGCGGCAACGACAATATCACGGCGGTAGTGGTGCGCGTGCTCAACGCGGAATCCACCGGCACCGACCACGAGGTCACCCCCGTCCCTCCCGCCCGTACCCATGGGTGACGACAGCGAGACTGTCGCCGGGATCGCTCAGCTCTACCTCGGCAACATTCTCTACGCGTTGGAGCTGGCCGCGCTCACTCTGGACGAACAGAACAAAGCGACGGATGCGGCCTTTTACCGCGGCATCGCGCGCAAGCTGGCCGATGCGCGCGGCAGGGAAGTGAAGAATGAGCGCTAGGCACGCGGTCGGCCTGGCACTGCTCATTCTCGCCTGCGGGAAGAGCCAGAAGGTGGAGTCCACGCCGGATTCATCGTTCGCGCGTCTGCAGCAGCGCGGTGAGACCGCGATGGGAGTGAATCAGTACACCTCGCAGCACGTGTTCGAGCCGCTGCCCGACGGTGGACGCATAGTGCTGCAGCGAGAGCAGCAGGACTCGGTCGGAACCGAAACCATCCGGGCACACATGCGCACCATTGCCGCTGCGTTCTCGAGCGGCGACTTCGCGATTCCCGGGTTTGTTCACTCAACCGCCGATGTGCCGGGAACCGCGGATATGAGGAAGCTCCGGTCGGAGATCACCTACGCTCCACACGATTTGCCGCGCGGGGGCGAGGTGGTGATAACGACCAGGAATCCGAAGGCGATCACCGCGATCCACGACTTTCTGGCGTTTCAACGCATGGATCATCGGGCCGGCATGCATATGGAGTAAGGTTGATGCCCACCCGCAAGACGTCTCGAAAAACCGCCGCGGTGAAACAGAAGCCATCGCCCGTTCGGGGTTTCAAGACCCCGTCCGATCTCAGAGAGTGGCTGGATCGGAATCATGACAAATCGCCGGGCCTCTGGCTGCGCATCGCCAAAAAGGACTCAGGAATAAAATCCGTCACGTACGCGGAAGCGTTGGACGTGATCCTTTGCTATGGCTGGATCGACGCCCTCAAGCTCCCCGAGAACGACAAGACCTGGCTGCAACGAATTCTCCCGCGCCGTCCGAAGAGCATCTGGTCGAAGATCAATCGCGAGAAGGCGATCGGGTTGATCGAAAGCGGGCTGATGCACAGTGCCGGCCTCGCCGAGATCGAGCGTGCGAAAACCGATGGCAGGTGGGAGAGCGCGTACGATTCGCCGAGCAGGGCGACGATCCACCCGGAGTTTCAGGCCGAGCTCGATCGGAATCCGAAAGCGAGGGCTTTCTTCGAGACGCTGAGCCGGACCAACAGGTACGCCGTATTGTGGCGAATCCAGACCGCAAAAAAGCCGGAGACCCGGCAGGCGCGCATCCGTACTTACATCGCGATGCTGGAGAAAGGCGAGAAGTTTCACTAGATAACCGGGCATGGACAGCGCGTGCCCGATCACCATCCGCATCAAGAAGAACCCGGACGGCCGCACGTCCCTCAGCTGCATTCGAGCGGATGGGACGACCACCTGGCAGCGGCAGGAAGGCGCCCAGGCGGCTTTTTTCCCGCGGCACGACCTCACCCACTACGCCGTCGAAACCGTGCTCGGACACCACCAGGGTTTCTATGGTCTCGTCGCTTCCGGCTGGGACCTGTCTGATTTCGGCAATCCCTGGCCGCGTGGGCGACTGCCGCTGGCTGCCAACCTCAGCGAGATGATTGTCGGCTTTCTCGATCTCGAGCGCGCCAGCGGCCATGTCGGTCAGGCCGAAGATCTGAACGAGACGCTGGAACGATTTTGCGGCGAGCACTCATTGCCCGCTCCGAAGCCACTCACCGATGATGATCTGAATCGGGTCAGGCAGGCGCGCGGTGAGCTGTTTGCGCGGTGGGAGGCTATCGCGCCTGGTGCCGCGCTGGAACTGCCATTCATCCCGGGGAGTTGAGTCTCCCCGTTGCGGCGTCCGATTTGCTAACTTTAGAGTGAGGCTCGCGGCGCGCCGGACCAGCGGCGCCAAAACACGACAAGACGCCGAGCAGCCAGCACCCGCCGAACCCGGAGAAGTCATGGGAACCGCGACACTTACGGCACCTGAGCAAGTCACTGATACCTTTCCGATCAACGGAACGGATTTCATAGAGTTCTACGTCGGTAACGCCAAGCAGGCGGCGCAGTTTTATCGAAACGTCTTCGGGTACGAGATCCTGGCGTATCGCGGGCCTGAAACCGGTACGCGCGATAGAGCGAGCTACGTTCTGATGCAGGGCAAGGTGAGGCTCGTCCTGACGACGGCGCTTCGCCCGGACAGCGAAATCGCGACCCACGTTCACAAGCACGGCGACGGGGTCAAGGACATCGCGCTCTGGGTGGACGATGCCAGAACGTCATTCCGTCTCGCGGTCGAGCGGGGAGCGAAGCCCGCTTATGAACCCAGGTCTCTGGTGGACGAGCAGGGCGAGGTGGTGGTGGCCGCCATTCACACTTACGGCGAGACCATCCATAGCCTTGTCGAGCGGAAGAACTACAAGGGCGCTTTCATGCCGGGATTCGTCCCGTTCACGGGTCGCGGCGATTCGGACGGAGTCGGCCTCCTCTACATTGACCACTGCGTTGGGAACGTCGAGCTCGGCGCGATGAACAAGTGGGTGAAGTACTACGCCGACGTGCTCGGCTTCAGTCAGCTCATCTCCTTTGACGACAAAACCATTTCGACGGAATATTCCGCGCTGATGTCCAAGGTCGTCGCCAACGGCAATGGCCGCATCAAATTTCCCCTGAACGAGCCCGCCAAAGGAAAAAAGAAGTCGCAGATCGATGAATACCTGGAGTTTTATCAGGGCCCGGGATGCCAGCACATCGCCATTGCCACCGACAACATCGTTGAAACAGTGACCAAGCTTCGCGATAATGGCGTCGAGTTCCTGCGCGTGCCCGGGACTTATTACGACACGGTGCTCGATCGGGTCGGCCACATCGATGAAGACCTCGCCAGACTCCGCGACCTGGGAATTCTGGTGGATCGCGACGAAGAAGGTTACCTGCTGCAGATCTTCTCGAAACCGATGGAGGACCGCCCGACCCTGTTCTATGAGATCATTCAGCGCAAAGGCGCGAAGAGCTTCGGGGCGGGAAACTTCAAGGCGCTGTTCGAGGCGCTCGAGCGCGAGCAGGACTTGCGCGGGAATCTCTAGATAATGCCGATCTATCACACCCTCGGAAAAATCCCGCGTAAGCGACACATCGCCTTTCGGAAACCGAATGGCGGTATCTACGCCGAGGAGCTGGTAGGCCACGAAGGATTCACCGGCACGTCGTCGCTGCTGTATCACATCCACCCGCCGACGACCGTGAAATCGGTGCGGCGGGTGCGGGAGATCAAATTCGAAGCGGATCCCGATCAGACGCTCCGACACCGGCACTTCCTGACCTCACGCGTGAAGAAAGGGGGCAGCGCCACGCTCGACCGCATTCCGCTGCTGTTCAATCAGGACATCGCGATGCTGTACGTCGAGCCTGATGAGAACGACGCGCACTTTTATCGCAACGCACAATCGGACGAGCTCGTCTACATCAGCAAGGGCAAGGGTGTACTCGAGAGTTCGTATGGCACCCTCCCGTTCGGCGAGGGCGATTACCTGATCATCCATCGCGGCATCCTCCATCGCTATCGCTTCGACCTCGGCGGTGAGCAGCCAAAGGTTCTGGTTTTCGAGAGCC
The DNA here is from genome assembly GCA_035997625.1 of Gemmatimonadaceae bacterium. Lineage (GTDB taxonomy): Bacteria > Gemmatimonadota > Gemmatimonadetes > Gemmatimonadales > Gemmatimonadaceae > UBA4720. The sequence goes on along the minus strand of DASYIM010000156.1, from coordinate 13,003 downwards.
GCGGGCACGTTCGCTGGCCGAAGCGGTATCGCAACGAATTCGGGCAGCTGATCGAGGGCGCGCCGTATTCCGAGCGGGACATCAGACGACCGACGTTCGTCGAGCCGATCGACGAGATGGGCGATTTCCCGATTCTGGTGAAGCAGTACGACGGCATCAACGAGATCATGCTCGATCATCATCCGCTCGATGTCGTCGGCTGGGACGGATACTTCTATCCCTGGGCGTTCAACATCAACGACTTCGAGCCGATCGTCGGCCGCGTCCACCAGCCGCCACCGGTGCACCAGACTTTCCAGGGCGATGGCTTCGTCGTCTGCTCGTTCTGCCCCCGGCCGTACGACTTCCATCCTGAGGCGGTGCCGGCCCCGTACAACCACAGCAACGTCGATTCGGACGAAGTGCTCTACTATGCCTCGAGCGAGTTCATGAGCAGAAAGGGCATCGAGTTCGGCAGCATCACCCATCACCCGGATGGCATTCCCCATGGACCGCATCCGGGACGCGCGGAGGCGAGCATCGGCGCGAAGTACACCGACGAGCTGGCGGTGATGATGGATAGTTTCCGGCCGCTAAAAGTGGCCAAGCCGGCGCTCGAGATAGAGGATCCCAACTACCACAAGTCGTGGTTGCAGGGACAGCACGCGCAATTCAATCCCCCAACGAGTTGAGGGGGAGACCGCTGACAACATGAGCGACGCGCTCTGGACTCCTTCGCCCGAGCGCATCATCAAGGCGAACATGACCGAGTTCCTCCGCTACGTGGAGGAGCGCGGCGGTCCGCCCGTCCCCGACTACTCGCCGGATTCCTACTGGCAGCTTCACAAGTGGTCGGTGGACAACCCTGAGCGTTTCTGGTCGCTGACGTGGCGCTTCTGTGGCATCATCGGCCATCGCGGAACCGGCGGCGGCGCCGAGCGCGTTGGCGTTGGCCTCGACCACATGGGGCCGCCCGATTCGGAAAGGGGACCGCACTGGTTCCCCGACGCCAGCCTCAACTTCGCTGAAAACCTGCTGCGCTTCACGGACGATGAGCCGGCGCTTTCGTCGTGGAATGAAGACGGACACCAGCGGACCATCAGCTACCGCGAGCTGAGAGAAGCAGTCGGAACGATGGCACTGGCGCTCAGGGCCGCGGGAGTGGTGCCCGGCGACAGAATTGCCGGCTGGCTTCCCAACATTCCGGAAGCAGTGATTGCGATGCTGGCGGCGACATCGCTGGGCGCGATCTGGTCGTCGTGCTCGCCTGACTTCGGCGCCCAGGGAGTGATGGACCGTTTTGGCCAGATCGAGCCGAAGATTCTGTTCGCCGCCGACGGCTATCTGTACAACGGCAAGGAGATCGACCTGCTGCCGCGGCTGAGGCAGATTGCCTTTCGAATTCCCTCGTTGGAGCACGTCGTCGTGACGCCGTACCGGAAGCAGATGCCGGATCTCGACGGTGTTCGAAAGGGCACGCTGTGGTCGCGATTCATCGCGGCGCAGTGGGCCGTCGCGGCCAGTCAGAGCACTCCGCCGGAAGGATACAAGGCTACATCACCCGAGGCGTACAGGAGAACTCCGCCAGGCGGAACGCGTATCGCCGAGATGCTCAGCGGAAAGACGCCCGCGCAGGGCGCGAGGATCGGCGCCGCCGCTCCAGCGGCGGAGCCGCCCGATCCAAAAGCGATGAGCTTCGAGCGATTTCCGTTCGATCATCCCGCGTACATCATGTACTCGTCGGGGACGACGGGCCTGCCGAAATGCATGGTGCACAGCGCCGGCGGAACTCTGCTCCAGCATCTCAAGGAGCTCATTCTCCACACCGATCTGAAGCGGGAAGACTGCATCTTCTACTACACGACGTGTGGCTGGATGATGTGGAACTGGCTGGTGAGCTCGCTGGCGGTCGGCGTGAAGGTCGTGCTCTACGACGGAGCGCCGCTGACACCCGGCCCGACGAGTCTGTGGGACATGGCCGACAAGGAGGGCATTACCGTCTTCGGCACCAGCGCAAAATATCTGGCGCTGCTCGAGAAGTCTGGCGCCGAGCCGCGCAAAACCCACAATCTGTCCAAGCTCAAGGCGATTCTCTCGACGGGCAGCCCGCTGGCGCACAACAGCTTTGACTACGTCTACAAGAAGATCAAGACGGATGTGCATCTGGCCAGCATCAGCGGCGGTAGCGACATCATCTCCTGCTTCGTGCTCGGCAATCCGATATTGCCCGTTTTCCGCGGCGAGATCCAGACGCCGGGACTGGGAATGGCAGTCGACGTTTTCGACGATCGGGGACGGCCAGTGCGCCTCATTCCCGGAGAGCTGGTTTGTACCAAGCCGTTCCCCAGCATGCCGGTGGAATTCTGGGACGATCCCGACGGCAAGAAATACAGCGCCGCGTACTTTGATTATTACCCCGGGCTGTGGCGGCACGGTGACTGGGCGGAGATGACGCGTAATCGCGGCTACATCATCTACGGAAGGAGCGATGCCACTCTCAACCCGGGCGGCGTGCGGATTGGAACCGCTGAGATTTATCGCCAGGTCGAACAGCTGCCGGAAGTTCTGGAGAGCGTCGCAGTTGGGCAGGAAATCAATGGAGATGTGCCCGGGGACGTCCGCATCGTATTGTTCGTGAAGCTGCAGCCAGGGCTGACGCTCGACGCAGCACTTGCGGATCGCATCACGAGCCAGCTACGCGAGAATACGACCCCGCTCCACGTCCCGAAGAAGATCATTCAGGTCGAGGACATTCCGCGCACGATAAGCGGGAAGATCAGCGAGCTCGCGGTGCGTGAGGTGATTCACGGTCGTCCGGTCAAGAACACCGAAGCGCTGGCGAATCCGCAGTCGCTGAAGCTGTACGAGAGGCTGGCACAGCTGCGCGACTAAAAACAAAACTGAAGAGTGCCGGCTGGGGGCTTCGAGCTTTACGGCTGATAGCGCCGAGCAAAAAAAACGGCCGCGAGAGCGGCCGTTTTTCTACAATAGAATGAAGGGCTTAGTGCTGGGCGACCGCAGGATTCCGCTTGGCCGACGCGGCCAGCGCGTTCATCATGTCCTGCAGCTTCGGGCCACGGCCAGGCTCGGGCGCGACAAAGCTGAGAGCAGTCCGGTAGTGTGAGACGCCGTAGACGGCGCCGGATCTGCGCTCGACGGTGATGCCCCAGTTCTGGTCATCCGACTGGTCGTCGGCAGTGGCAGCGGTGCTCTGTGGCAGAGCGTGCGCCTCGACCTCGTTGAGGAACGCCTTCCAATCGGGCGTGCCCTTCAGATTGGCTTCGCAGGTGGAGCTGACCCAGCGGTCCTCGCCATAGCGCGAATCCCGCTTGGAGATCGGGCCGCAGTCGAAGCCGTTGCGGACGAAGTTGTCGACTCGCTTGTCGGCCGACGAAGGGGACGATTCATAGTACTGGTCCCACCACAGCATGAGCCGTCCAGATACGCTCGCGCCCTTCTGATTGATGATGACGAGATACTGCGGGTTGCCGAATCCGGAGTACCAGATTCTGACTTCGCGCTCGCCCTTTCGGAGATCTGCTTTCGACAAAGGGACGAGGCCAGCCGTAACTACCGCCGCGTCCTTCGTCTCGAAGATCAGGTCGGACGACGGGCCGGTGTCATTGACGGCGAAAGAGGCCTGCTGAGCGGACGATGTGCCGGAGACGGTCAGCAGGAGGATGGCTACGGACGTGAGTCTGCTCATGCGTATAGGACGGTTTCCGGTAGCCCGAGGTCACATTACTTGACCTCATCCACAACACGCCTATAACCCCTTGGTGGACAAGGGCTTAGCGTGTGGGAAACGACGCCGCCAGACAGGTGTTTAGCACACCAGGGGCTCTGCTGGTGCCCTTACCCAGGGGCTCTGCTGGTGCCCTATAGATCGCTGAGCTGCTTCCCGAATACCTGGCAGTAGTAAAGCCCTCCGGCCGCCGATCTCGCGATCCCAATTCCCGTCTCCACAACGTTCCCATCCAGGATATTTCGGCGGTGGCCGCTCGAGCCCATCCACCCCTGAACGACCGACTCGGCGTTCGGGTAGCCGAGTGCGACGTTCTCTTCGATTCGTCCGAAGACGTAGCGCACGTATTTGGCGCGGTCGCCAAGGGTTGGAAGACTCGACTCGGGTATGTTGTGCGCCATTTTCTGGAACCGCGCCATGTTCTCGGCCTGGATCTTCGCCATTCGATCCAGCTGCGGATTGTAAACGAGCGGCTTCAATCCCTGACGCCGCCGCTCGGCGTTGATCAGATCGAAGATGCGTGATTCGGTGGCGCTGTAACGCGATGTGCCCGACGCCGGCGACGCTGGCGTGGACGGTGTCGCTCCCGATATCGGGACGGTGCAGCCGGCAGCAAACAGGCTACCGACCGCAGCGAGCAGGAATCTCGATGCGTGCATCCATGTTATAGCGCGCCTTCAGTCTTATCGTTCCAGCGCGTCAAGAATGCGGCGAGGATCGACCGTTGCCCGCCTCGCGGTGAACACCCGCAGCCAGCGCGCGCTGCGATACAAGTCTTCGGACAGCGAGGGAAGATTGATCGTCCCGATCCAGCCCTCACCAGTGAGTCGCTCGACTTTCCCGCTCCGGCGGAGGACGGGAATGTCGAGTCCGAGCATTTGGGTTTTCGCCGGATAGTCCAGCAGCAGCTCGCCCGCGGCGAGTCCAAATTCCCTGGCGAGCTCGTTCTCCGCCGCGGCGACGCGTTTCCGGTCGCTGGCGATCCATTCGACCCGGTCCACATCGAGCTCGGCGGCCGGCCATTCCGCCGCGCGCTTGTACAGGCGGCGCTCCTTCAATGCGAAGAGCAGCGGTGCGGGGTCATTGGTCTCCAGTTGATGCATGAGACCTTCGTCGGTATATCGCGCCAGAGACTGGACGTCCACGACTCCTTCCCCGACCGCATCTTCGACAAGACGCTTGTACATCGCGGTCGCGCTGCGCACCGCGTGGTGCCAGTAGACGTTTCTGTACATCTGGTACTTGGCAAACAGCAGCGACTCCAGCGCTGACAAGGCCTTTTCCTGAACTCCGAGAGCGCTCCTTCCGGTGGCGGGGTCGTCGACGATGACCAGCGAGTTGGTGAGCCGATCGACGTCGATCTCTCCATAAGGCACGCCGCACATGAACGCATCGCGCTTGAGATACTCGATCTTGTCGAGATCCAGCGATCCCGAGATCAGGCCCTGGAGCGGGCTCTCGCTTCGACCACGGATCAGATCGAAGACTTTCGCCGGCGCATTGGCGCCGAGTCGTGCCGCCAGCAGCGAAGCGACGTCGCCTTCGGTGATCAGCGGACGCGCGACATCCTCGTGGTGGAGGGCTCCGATTTCCTCGAGCGCGTGCGAGAATGGATAGTGGCCGACGTCGTGAAGGAGCGCGGCGGCCCTGACAATCGTCTGCTGCTCCTCTCCGATCGAGACAGAATCATCTGCCTCGCCAAGGAGCGCGAGTGTGCGCCGCGAGAGGTGGTATGTGCCCAGTGCGTGCTCGAATCGGGAATGGGTCGCGCCCGGATATACGAGATACGTCCAACCGAGCTGGCGCACGTAGCGCAGGCGCTGGAAGATCTCGGTATCGACGAGAGCGAGGGTCAGCTCGTCGACGCGGATGTTGTTCCAGACAGGGTCGCGCAGGATCTCGAATCGCACGCCCCGTTTACCTCGTGGGGTTCGCGTTAGGCCTTCGGGCCGGCGCGCTTTGTCGCCGCTTCCACGTTGCCGAACTTCTCGAAGTTCTCGCGGAACATGCCGGCCAGCCTTTTCGCCTGTGCATCGTACGCGGCCGGATCGGACCATGCTTCGCGCGGACTGAGCACCTTGGCGGGCACGCCCGCAATCTCGTTGGGGACAGCGAGGCCGAAGACCGCGTCGGTGTGTGTCTTCACCTTGTCCAGTTCGCCGGCGAGCGCGGCGTGCACGATGGCGCGCGTGTATTTGAGCTTGATGCGCTCGCCAACTCCGTACGGTCCGCCAATCCAGCCGGTGTTGATCAGCCACACACTGGACTTGTGCTCACGCAGAAGCTCGCCCAGCATCTTCGCATACTTGGTAGGATGCCACACCAGGAACGCCGCGCCGAAGCAGGCGCTGAATGTTGGCTGCGGCTCCTTTACCCCTCTCTCCGTGCCGGCGACCTTGGCAGTGTAGCCGGAGAGGAAATAGTACATCGCCTGCTGCGGCGTCAGCTTCGAGATCGGCGGAAGCACGCCGAACGCGTCCGCCGTGAGAAAGACGACGTTCCGTGGATGTCCACCGCGGCCGCCTTCGACGTAGTTGCGAATGTAATGCAGCGGATAAGACGCGCGGGTGTTTTCCGTGATCGATTGATCGGCGAAGCGCACCTGCTTCGTGGCCGGATCGAGAACGACGTTCTCGAGCACGGTACCGAACATCTGCGTCGTCCGATAAATGTCGGGCTCACTCTCCGGCGAGAGGTTGATCACCTTCGCGTAGCAGCCGCCTTCGAAGTTGAAGATCCCATCTCCCGACCAGCCATGTTCGTCGTCACCGATGAGCCCGCGATTTGGATCGGCGGATAAGGTCGTCTTCCCGGTGCCCGAGAGACCAAAGAACAAGGCTGTGTCTCCCTCTCTGCCGACGTTCGCTGAGCAGTGCATGGAAAGGACGCCCTGCTTCGGCAGCAGGTAGTTCATCACGGTGAACATCGCTTTCTTCAACTCGCCGGCGTAGCGCGTGCCACCGATCAGAATCGTGCGGTCGGCTACGTTGAGAACAATGAAGGTTCCCGATCTTGTGCCGTGTCGGGCCGGATCGGCCTGAAGCTCCGGCGCGTGGAGAACGGTGAAGTTGGGGTCGAAAGTAGGGAGGTCGGTCAGCTCCGGTCGGATGAACATGTTCCGCACGAACGCCATGTGCCACGCGTTGGGCGAGATGTAGCGGACGGACAACCGGTATGTTGGGTCGGCCCCACAATACAGGTCCTCGACGAACAGCTCCCCGGCGTCGTTCAGGTGACGCTCCACGTCGCTAAGGAGCAGCCTGTATTGATCGGCCGTCATCGCCTGATTGACCTTGCCCCAATCCACGTCCTTCTCGGACGTCGGCTCCCGGACGACGAACTTGTCGTTGGGCGACCGCCCGGTGTGTGGGGTCGTCACGGCCACGAATGGACCCATATCGGCAAATTCGCCCTCATTACGGCGTGCCGCCGCCTGAAATAGCTCCGGCGCAATCAAATTCCAGTGGACTTCGCCCCGCGGCGAGAGCCCCTGTTTACTCAAGTCGTTGGCGCGCTCCCGCCCCATCGCCTTGTGCCGCGGCCTTATCTCAGTTGCCATCCCGTGCCTTCCTCTCATTGATCCGCTGCTGCGCATCGATGACCGCTACGGCGGCCATGTTCACAATGTCCTGCACATCGGCGCCCTGCTCCAGCACGTGCACGGGAAGATTCATACCCAGCAAAATCGGCCCGATTTTCGTTCCGCCGCCCAGGTGGTGCAGCAGCTTGTAGGCGATGTTTCCCGCGCTCAGGTTCGGGAAGATGAGCACGTTTGCCCGCTCCTTGAGGACGCTGAACGGATACGAATTGCGGAGGATGTTCTCGTCCATTGCCGTATCCGCCTGCATCTCGCCGTCGACCACCAGCGCCGGATCGCGTTTCCGCAAAATCGCGACTGCCTTGGCGACTTTCTCCGCCTCCGGGTGGCGCACCGAACCGAAGTTGGAAAACGACAACATGGCGATCCTGGGCGTGATGCCGAAGTTGCCGACGATTCTGCCGGCCGAGTAGGCAATCTGCGCCAGCTGCTCGGCGGTCGGATCGATATTGACTGTCGTGTCTCCACAGAAGATAACGTGCTTCTCGAACACGAGCATGTAGAGGCCGCTCACGATTTCGGCTTTCGGGTGAGGGCCAATTACCTGTAACGCGGGGCGAATGGTTTCAGGGTAATGCATGCCGACGCCGGAGAGCAGAGCGTCGGCGTCACCGCACGCAACCATCACCGAGCCGAAGTAGTTGTTGTTGAAGAGCAGCTGGTGTGCTTCGCCGTGGCTCAGTCCCTTTCGCTGCCGGCGCTTCCACAGGTAATCCGCGTACTTGTCGCGCTTGTCCGACTTTCCGGGATCATCGATGGCGATGTCGCGCAGAGAGATGTGGTTCTCGTCGGCGATACGCTCAATCGTCGCCCGCTGTCCGAGAAGGATCGGGGACGCGATCCCTTCGTCGAGGATCATCCGCGCCGCGCGCATGATCTTCGGCTCCTCGCCTTCCGGAAAAACGATGCGCTTCGGATCGCGCGTGGCGCGATTGATGATGCCGCGCATGATGCCTCGCGCCCGGCCGAGCCGAGCTTCGAGCTGCTCACGATAGTGCTCGAGATCGATCATCTCCTTGGCGACCCCGCTGGCAACCGCCGCCCACGCCACCGCCGGTGCTACCCAGAGCAGCACGCGGGGATCGAAGGGAAAGGGAATCAGATAATCGGGCCCGAACTTGACCGAGCGCAGGCCGTAAAGGCGTGACACGCTGTCCGGCACGTCCTCCTTCGCCAGCGCCGCCAGTGCGCGGGTGGCGGCCATCTTCATCTCCTCGTTGACCTCCGTCGCCCGCGCGTCGAGCGCGCCGCGGAAGATGAACGGGAAGCCGAGGACGTTGTTGACCTGGTTAGGAAAATCGCTGCGACCGGTGGCGATGATCGCATCAGAACGGACGGCGCGTACCTGGTCGGGCAGGATTTCCGGCTCCGGATTGGCGAGCGCGAAGACGATCGGCTTCTTGGCCATCTTCGCCACCATTTCGCCGGTAATGGCACCGGCAACCGAGAGACCGACGAAGACGTCAGCGCCGACGAGCGCATCGGCGATGGTGCGCGCCTTGGTTTTGTTGGCGAACTTCGCCTTGTACGGATCCAACTCGCCTGGCCGACCTTCGTAGACGATGCCCTGCCTGTCCGTCAGCAGAATGTTCTGGCGCGGAACTCCGAGGCGGACATAGTGCTCGGCGGTTGATATGGCGGCAGCGCCCGCTCCGGAGAACACCACTCGAATCTTCTCGATCTTCTTGCCGACGATCTCCAGCGCGTTGAGAAGGGCAGCTCCCGAGATGATCGCGGTTCCGTGCTGATCGTCGTGGAAGACTGGAATCTTCATCGTCTTCCGCAGCGTTTCCTCGATGTAGAAACAGTCGGGGGCGCGGATGTCCTCGAGATTGATTCCCCCGACAGTGGGCTCGAGGAGCTGGCAGAACTTGATCACATCATCAGGATTCTCAGAACCGACTTCGAGGTCGAAGACATCGAGATCCGCGAACTGCTTGAACAGGTTGCCCTTTCCCTCCATCACCGGCTTCCCGGCCAGCGCTCCGATATTTCCCAGGCCAAGCACGGCGGTGCCGTTGGTGACGACTGCGACGAGGTTCCCCTTGGCGGTGTACTTGTAGGCGTCTTCGGGGTTGGCCTCGATCTCGAGGCAGGGGAGCGCTACGCCAGGGGAGTAAGCTAGGGCGAGATCGCGCTGGTTATTCAGGGGCTTGGTCGGGACTACCGCGATCTTTCCGGGCCGGCCGGATGAGTGGTAGTCGAGGGCATCTTCACGCTTCATGGAACGTAGAAAAATGCCTTGTGCCCATGCCGAGTGCTACCCTTTTGGCCTCTTCAGGGTACCTTAAGTCCACATGAAGCCCGTTTTTTCGATCCGGCTCGGCCTGTCGTGGAGGGTGCAATTCCTCGCGGCCCTGCTCGCCATCGTCGGACAGGGTGGGATAACTGCCGCGTCCCTCACGCTCGCACGCGACGAGTCCAGCGCCGTTTCGCACACCGAAGAAAGGGGCGTTGACCTGCATCATGGGCACAACGAAGCAAGTTGTGCCGCGTGTACCGCGCTCTCGTTTCACGCGTCCGTCAATCCGCCCGCGCCACCGATTCCGACCGGCGATGTTTCGCTCCTCTTGCTGGTCAACTGCCTGGCTCACGGGCTGTCCGGCCCGGAACTCCTCCCCAACTCCTGCCGCGCGCCGCCCAGAGAAATCTGAACCTGTAGTTCAGAAGCTAGTCAACATTCTCTGGGGAGGCTCATGTACATAAGATGGTCAACGATAGCGCTTGCGCTGTTCGCACTGCCGGCTTTCGTAAACGCGCAAGTTGGCGCGCCAAAATCGAAACAGGATTCAATCGCGCGCGCCGATAGCATCGCGCGCGCTGACTCAATCGCGCTCGTGAAGCAGCTGGAGAAGGAGCTTGGCTCCCCAGCCGGCGACACGAGCGCGGCTGCAGTGTCGCAGGGCCCACGAGCGACGGGTGGCTACATGAACATTGGGTTCGTGGCGCTGACGGATGCGGGCTGGTCGAGCGCGTCCGATATCGGCGCCATCGAGCGCGGTGATCATGATCCAAAAGTGAATGGCTTCACGATTCCGAACGCGGAGATCTCGCTCGACGGCGCAGTCGATCCCTACTTCAAGGGATTCAGCAACATTGTCCTCAAAATCGAGCCCAACGGAGACACCGGTATCGAGCTCGAGGAAGCCTACGCGCTCACGACGTCGCTACCAGCCAACCTCCAGCTGAAGTTCGGACAATTCTTCACCGAGTTCGGACGTCAGAACCCACAGCATCCGCACTCATGGGCGTTCGTCGACGCACCGCAGGTCATGGTCCGAATGTTCGGACCGGACGGCCTCCGCAGTCAGGGCCTGCGACTTTCCTGGCTGCTCCCAACCCCGTTCTACACCGAGGCGCTGGTCACCATCGCCAACGCGACCGGGGGAACGACGTCCAGCTTTCGATCGCCTGATTCACCGGAGATCCACGGCGGGGTGATCGACGAAAAGCCGGTCCGCAGTTTCTCCGATCTGCTGGTCGCGCCTCGCATCAACACTTCGTTCGACCTGACCGAAACTCAGACGATAGTGCTGGGCGTTTCCGGAGCTTTCGGCCCGAACAACTCGGGCCCGTCGGCGAAAACGCAGATCTATGGCGTCGATGCTTACTGGAAATGGAAGCCGGCGGCTGCTCAGGCGGGGTTCCCGTTTCTGTCGCTGCAGACGGAAGCAATGTTCCGGCATTACGATGCGGCGCAGCGTGTTTCGGAGGCCGATCCATTGCTGACGCTTCCGAGCGAAACACTCAAGGACAAGGGCTGGTATGCGCAGGTACTCTGGGGGATCAAGCCCCGCATTGTTGCGGGACTCCGCGGAGAGGCTGCCAGCGGCAACGGTGCCGCGTTCGTGTCGGACCTGCGCCGCGACCAGTCCCGCATCTCACCGAACCTCACCTGGTATCCGACGGAGTTCTCGAAATTTCGGGTCCAGTACAACTATGACAACCGTCACGAGCTGGGGAACGAGAACTCGCTCTGGTTCCAGTTCGAGTTCCTGATCGGCGCACACGCCGCGCACAAATTCTAATTCTCGAGGAAGACATTAACAAAATGAGACCGATACAACTTTTCAGAACCGTGGCGCTCGTGGCGGGAGCACTTATCGCCACGACATCCATTGCATCCGCGCAGCTGCGCGTCGTGGCGACGACTCCCGATCTTGCCGCCGTGGCGAAGGAGATTGGGGGGGATCGCGTCAACGTGGTGGCGCTTGCCAAGCCGACAGAGGATCCCCACTTCGTCGATGCCAAGCCGAGTTTCATTGTAACGCTCAATCGGGCCGACGTCCTGGTCGAAGGAGGCGCGGAGCTCGAGCTCGGCTGGCTGCCACCGCTGTTGGAGAATGCTCGCAATGGCAAGATCGCGGCGGGCGCACCAGGGCACATTGTAGCTTCCGAAGGCATCAGGCTGCTGGAGATTCCTACCAGCTTCGACCGGTCGAAGGGCGACATCCACTCGCTGGGCAATCCTCACTTCATGATCGACCCGGTGAACGTGAAGATCGTCGCGCGGAACATCGCCAGTCATCTCGGCGAGGTCGATTCCAAGAATGCCGCGACGTACAACGCCAACCTGGCGAAGTTCAATGCAAGGGTCGACGCGAAAATGGCTGACTGGCAGAAGCAGCTCGCGCCCTATCGCGGCGCGAAGATCGTCACCTACCACCGCGACTTTGTCTACCTGGCGCCGCGGTTCGGAATGACCATCGTCGACGAGCTGGAGCCCAAGCCGGGCATCGCACCGTCGCCCGCCCACCTCGCGCAAGTGATTGGCAAGATGAAAGCGAACAACGCCAAAGTGATCCTGGTGCAGCCGTTCCAGAATCGAAAGACGGCGGAAACCGTGGCGCGCCAGACAGGCGCCACGGTGATCGATGCTCCGCAGCAGCCGGGCGCTGCCAGGAACACCGCCACCTGGTTCGACAACATGGACAATCTTGTGCGGTCGATTGCCAATGGTCTGGGAGCCCAGAAATGAGCACGGACTGGCAAGTGGTATGGGAGGTAATGAAGTGGCCGCTGGTGGCGTGCCTGCTTTTCCCGCCGTTGCTGGTCTATCTCGGACTGCACGTGGTGAAACGGGAAGTGATTTTCGTCGATCTCGCGCTGGCGCAGGTGGCCACTCTCGGCACCTGCGTCGCGCTACTGATGGGCTACCACTTTGACGACCGCATCACGTTCTGGATCTCGCTCGCGGTGACCTTTCTCGGCGCTGCGTTTTTCAGCTGGACCCGCAGCTCGAGGAAAGCCGTCGTTCCGCAGGAGGCAATCATCGGCATCACCTTCGTCGTCGCGGCGGCGGCGGTGATCCTGCTTCTGAGCCGGGTGGCCGGCGGAAAGGAGGAGCTCGAGCATCTGCTGACCGGAGACATCCTCAACGTCACCAAAGGCGAGATCGGACAGAGAGTGTTGGTGTTCGCAGCGCTCGGCGCGTTCTACGGCGCGTTCCACAAGCGATTCGTACTTATCTCGTCGGATCCGGAAAGAGCGTTTGCGGAGGGAGTTCGAGTACGCCTCTGGGATTTCCTGTTCTACGCGGCGTTTGCCCTCGTCGTAGTGAGCTTCGTGAGGCTTGGTGGCGTGCTGCTCACATTCTCGTATCTGATCGTGCCGGCCGTTTGTGGAACCATTCTGGCCGTCGATTGGATGAAGCGGCTTGCGATCGGCTGGGTCGTCGCAGC
>DASYIM010000155.1:0-5410 GCA_035997625.1 Gemmatimonadaceae bacterium | reverse complement strand
GCGTCGATGATCCGCGAGGGAGGGCTCTCCCGCGAATAGTCGCCATAGACGGTGTAACCCTTCACGTTGTAAATGATTCCCCGATTGGCGAGGGCGTGCGCGGGTGGCGAGTTGGTTCCGTCGTCGCCTATCAGCTGCACTCCGATCCTTACGCGCTTCAGAATGGGATCGTCGAAAGACTTTACGTCGATACGCCGATCGCGTCGCGTTACGAAGACGTAGGTCGAGCGATAGTAGGGCGTTGTAGGGAGTATCATCCCGACGGCGGTGGGGACGCCCATGATCACGTCGCATGTGCCAGCCTTGAGTGTGTTGCGAACGAAACCGCGGCGCTGCGCCCACCAGGTGTACTCCACCTTGTCGTGAAGCTCGCTCGCTATGAGCTCGGCGACCCGGTTCTCGAAGCCCTCCCCGCGCGCATTGGAGAAAGGAAGGTTGTTGGGATCGGCGCAAACGCGAAGCACATGATCCGGCACGGCGGTCGACGAAGACCGCATTGGCTGGGCACTCGAACCCATCCCGAGTGTGACAGCGGCCAGGACGAGGCTACGGAAGTGTGAATACATATAGTATTCCGCCCTTCGTCGTTTTATCCGGCAGATCTTTTACCGCATTGACGAACCCAAGCGCGGCCGACGAATCGCGGGCGTCGAGTCCGCCGGCGACGATCGCGCCTGCCCAACCCCCGACCCCCGCCAGAACGCTGACGTACTGCTTACCGTCGGGACCTCTGTAAGTAGTTGGCTGTCCGATGATCCCGGAGCCACACTTGAACTGCCAGAGGGGCTTTCCGGTGCGCGCATCAACGGCCTTGAACCAGCCATCCATCGTCCCATAAAACGCGACGTCGCCGGCCGTGACCAACGCTCCGCTCCAGACGGGAAGATCTTCCTTTATTTGCCACGCCGGCCGCCGATTGGTGACATCCCAGGCGAGAAATTCACCGCGGTATCCACCCTCCTGTGGCGCGGCGTACATCTTTGCCGTCATGCCGACGTATGGCGTACCCGCGATGTAGTTGGCCTCCACGTTTTCCTCGTCCATGCACAGGAGCTGGTGCGGGATGTAAAGGAGGCCCGTACGGGGCGAGAAAGCCGACGGTTGCCAGTCTTTCATTCCAGGAGCGGCCGGACAGATCTCCCGAACTATCTTGCCCGTCTCTGGATGCTTGGCCGGATTTGGAATCGGCCGTCCCGACTTGAGATCGAAACCGGTATAGGCAGTGATGGGCCCGAAAGGATCGGCCGACAGAATCTGTCCGGTCTGGCGATCAATGACGTATATAAAACCGTTGCGCTCGGGACGAACGAGAACCTTTCTGAGCTGCCCGCCAATCTGCATGTCAAGCAGAATCAGCTCGTTGACGCTGTCGTAGTCGAACAGGTCGTGTGGTGACGTCTGTACGAACCAGACAGCCTCACCGGTGTCGGCGTCGCGCGCGAAAATTCCGGCCGTCCACTTGTTGTCGCCCGGACGTTGATCGGCGTTCCAGGGACCCGGATTCGCGGTGCCGTAATAAATCAGATTGAGCGACGGATCATACGAGATCCAACCCCACACGCCACCGCCGCCGATCTTCCAGGCATCACCCGGCCACGTCTTGATTCCGAGATCGGCTCCCTTCTCGGCGGCGTAGTAGGGTTTGAAACGTGAGCCGATCAACACGTCGGAGTCGGGCCCGGTATGATACGCGCGCCAGGCGAGCTTGCCGTCACTGAGATTGAGGGCGGTGAGCCGTCCACGAATCCCGAATTCGCTGCCGCTGACGCCGACGTAGACTTTGTTCCTGGCCACGAGCGGCGCCATCGTCAGGCTTTCGCCGAGATTGATGTTGGTGACCTGAGTTCGCCAAACCGATTTGCCGGTGTTGGCGTCAACGGCAATCGTCTCGCCGTCCAGAGTATTCAATACGATCTTGCCATCGGCGAAGACGGCGCCGCGATTGACGACGTCGCAGCACGCTACTCCCTGTGCCGCGGCTTTGGGCGATGGCTTGAAAGTCCACTTGGCCGGCGCACCCGGCTTGGTAAGATCGAGCGCGTAGAGAAAATTCGGGTACGACGTCACCACATACATCGTGTTGTTGACGATGATGGGCGCTGCCTCCTGCCCGCTGTTTACGCCCAGCGAGAAAGTGATGGCGACACGCAGTGAGCCGGCATTTGCCGCGTTAATCTGATCGAGCTTGCTGTAGCGAGTGCTCGCGTAATCCTTGGCGGGACGACTCCACTGTCCGTCATCTGCCTGATCGTTCGGAATGGCAATAGCTGCGGGCGGCGTAGCAGCGGACGCGGTGCTGACAAGCTTTGCAGTGGCTGTGGGAGCGCCAGAAGGTTCTCCTGACATGCCATGTTCCTTCCCGCAGGCGGAGAACATCGCGAGCGCCGTCAGGACAAATGGGCCGCTAGTAAAGCGCAACCGCCGTCGCGAAGTGCTGTGGTTGGCCATGTCGTTATCTGAGCGAGTACAAGTAAGCGGCGATATCCCGTGCGTCGCGCGGCGTGACACCCATATTCGGCATTGCCGTTTTCTCGTCGACCGCCTGGGGGTTCTCGATCCACGTCATCAGATTCTCCGGCGAATTGGTCAACACGCCGGCGATGTAGCTTTGAGCCGCGATACCGGAGAGGTTCGGGCCGACCTGGGAATTCGCACCGACAACGCCGGGAACCGTGTGGCACGATCCGCAGCCGTACTTCCGTATTGAGGATTTGCCTCTTTCAGCATCGCCACCCGTCAGATTGTTCGCTTGCTGGGTGCCTCCTTCGCAGGCGGACACAAACCACAAGAGCGCCAACGTCAGGAATGTGTAGTGCATGCTGGTGGGTACACGGCTCCGCGCGAGAGGAGTGAATCTGTTGCGCGTTTTCGGAATTGCATTCCTCATGCCGAGACAGGGGCCAGTAATGCTGCTCGCGGAATCGTCGGCAATCACGCATCCCGCATCTTTCGCCGACTGATTTACATTGCGTTCTATGCGAAGAATCAAATCGTCTATCCTGCTACTTTCTCTTTCCGCCCTGACCAGCTTTGACGCTGCGTGCGGCCAATCCCAGGTAATTTCCGTACAGAACCTGACTTCGCCTCCACCCATCGTCCGCGAATTCAGGGGAGTGTGGATCGCCTCGGTCGACAACATTGATTGGCCCTCACAGCCCGGCCTGTCGACCCAGGAGCAGAAAGATGAGTTGATCGGAATGCTGGATCGCGCGGCCGCGCTGCGCCTGAACGCCGTGATCCTCCAGGTTCGGCCCGCCGCCGATGCGATGTATCCGTCAGAGTTGGAGCCATGGTCCGAGTATCTCACCGGACGAATGGGCCGGGCGCCGGCGCCTTACTACGACCCTCTCGAATTCGCCGTCACGGAAGCGCACAAGCGCGGTCTCGAGCTGCACGCATGGTTCAATCCCTATCGAGCGCGGCATCCTTCAGGAAAATCCCCGATTTCCTCGAATCACATCAGCGTCACCCATCCGGAGCTGGTGAAGCGCTACGGGTCGATGCTGTGGATGGATCCAGGTGAGCCGGCCGTACGCCAGCGTACGCTGGATGTGATCATGGACGTCGTTCGACGGTACGACATCGATGGAGTACACATCGATGACTACTTCTATCCATACAAGGAGAAGGACCGGCGCGGGCGGGTAATCGAGTTCCCTGATGCCACCAGCTGGCGGAAGTACGTGCGATCCGGCGGAGAACTGTCCAAGGATGATTGGCGGCGCGCCAACGTCGACAGCCTGATCCATCAGGTCTACACGGGAATCAAAGCGGCGAAGCCGTGGGTGAAATTCGGAATCAGCCCATTCGGTGTCTGGCGTCCCGGATATCCGCCCGAGACCGGAGGGAACGCGTTCGACTCCTTCGCCGAATTGTATGGTGATTCGCGGAAGTGGCTGTTGAACGGGTGGGCGGACTATTTCACCCCGCAATTGTATTGGCCCATCGATCGGCCGAACCTGAGTTTTCCGGTTCTTCTGCGCTGGTGGGTGGAGCAGAACGCCAAAGGCAGACACATCTGGGCGGGGAATTATCTCGACAAGGTTACGGGCACTCCGACCGGCTGGCCCGCGCAGGAGCTGCTTGACCAGATCGCCGCGACGCGTGCACAGCGCGGGGCGACGGGTAACGTCTACTTCAGCATGCGGAGCTTCATGTTCACTCGGGACAATCTCGCGGAGAAACTCCTCGCCGGTCCGTACGCGGAGAAGACACTCGTTCCGGCGTCAACGTGGATTGACAGCACGCCACCGATCGCGCCTCTCGTGCGCGTCGGGCGAGATGCCGCCTCCAACTCCAGTACCGTCTCGCTCCAGCCACAGGGTGCGGAGCCGGTCTGGCTGTGGGTGGTGCGGACTCGCGTGGGAAGCAACTGGACGACTGACGTCGTGCCGGGGCTGCAGCGTTTCATGATGATTCCGCGCCCGGTGATTGGTGGAGCCGACGAAGTCGCGGTCACGGCCGTCGATCGCAACGGCAACGAGAGCACGCCGGTCTTGATGGGTCTCGACACGCCGTAAAAAAAATCCGCGCCGGAATTACCCTGGCGCGGAGCACATCAACAACAGCTTCTTCGGTGCTGACGAAGAGATCGGAAATAATTCCGATCGATTTACTTGACGGTGATTTGGTGTGTCATTCCATGGGCGAAATGCGGCTTTCCATCTCTGGCATCGGGGAGAAAGCAAATCAGCATGTAGTTCCCCGGCGTAAAGTTGGCCGTGAAGTACTGCGTCATTCCCGGCTCGATCCCGGCTATTCCACCGATCGCCTTGGCCGGCGGTGGCCCTTCCATTTTGTCCATCCACTTCATGAACTCGTCCTGAGTGACTCCGGGATTGAGCTGAATAAGCTCGATCTCATGGTGCTGCGCCGCGGCGTTGTGGACACGAATCGTGCGCGTTCCCGCCTTGATCGGCGATGAGAGCTCGAAGTTGTAATCCACGAGGTTCATAGTCACGTCAGCTCTCGGCCGGGTTGCTGTGTTCCTCGCGGGCACCACGCGCAATGGGCGAACCATCCCCTTGGCGAAGTGCGGTGGGCCACCGATGTCGACGAAACAGATCAGGACGTAGTTCCCCGGCTCGAGCCTTACTGTGGCGTTTGCTTCCATTCCAGCATCGGGCGAGTTGGGGCCGCCCACTTCCTTGACCCAGGATGGCAGCCGTCCCGGGTTGGCGAGTGCGGAACGGAGGTCGTCGACCGTCTTATCCTCGGCGAGCTTCAGAATCGCCATGTGATGCAGCGACGGCCCCTTGTTCATGAATCTGAACTCGGTGAGACCGGCGGGGATGATATCAGGGGCGTCGAACTTGAAATCCTCCCCTGTCACCTGCACGACACGAGGTTTGGCGGTTGGCGCCGCACTCACTGGCGCGACAGAGTCCACCGAGCTGCGGTCGATCTTACC
>DASYIM010000154.1:0-6436 GCA_035997625.1 Gemmatimonadaceae bacterium | reverse complement strand
GGTCAGCGTGTGATTCAGGCCTTGTTCATGCCCGCTGTCGCGCTCGGTTTTTCGGTTGCGCCGGTGGCGGGACAGAATTTCGGCGCGCGCAGTCGCGAACGCGTCGTCGACACGTTTCGCAAGGCAGCGTATATGGTGTCGGCGATGATGGTGCTGCTGGTGATCGTCTGTCTGATCGCGCCCCATGCGTTGATCGGCGTATTCTCCAAGGATCCCGCCGTGCTGGCCGTTGGTACGGAGTATCTGCGCATCGTGTCGTGGAACTTCGTTGCATCCGGTTTGATTTTCGTTGCGTCGAGCATGTTCCAGGCGATGGGAAACACGGTTCCGTCGCTGGTGGCGTCCGGCGCGCGCATTCTGCTCGTCGCCGTGCCGGCCATCCTGCTTTCGCGCACTGCAGGGTTTCAGCTGAACTGGATATGGTATCTCTCGGTTGGCGCGGTGTTCGTTCAACTTGTGCTCAGCATGTTGCTGCTGCGCCGCGAATTCACTCGCCGGCTGGCATTCCCTTCCCAACCGAAACTGGACAACACCGCCGTCGCGTCAGCGATGGTCGCGGCGGAGTGAATTTCGCGCCGGCGCGCAAATCCGGGTAAGGCTTAGAATCCCCTCATTTTTGCGTAAATCACGCCGTATGCGCCTACTTACTATTTGCTTGCCGGCCTTCTTCCTTGTGCGGCCAGTTTTCGGACAGGCGATCTGTCACGCCGCAGACGACAATAGCGCCGCTGTGATCTATCAGATCAGCCTGATGATGGATTCAACCCACGCTCAAGCCCGATCGGAGTTCGGCGTCCCACTCGTACAGCCATCAGAAATCGCGCTCGTATCTGACCCGGCCACATGCGCGCGAGCGGGACAAGCGGTCGATTCCCTGGTGCATGTCTGGAATCCAAGCGCAACTACTCCTCCCTGGTCCACTCCGCTCTACGTATTCAGGATCGGCACATCGTACGCCGCCATGGATCGAAGCACCCTCAATCAGCCCGCCTATTGGGTGCTTTTCTTCACTTCAGCCTGGGCGTTTACAGTTCCATTGCGGATGTAGCTCGACGGGGAAACGACCCAACCCGCGCTGCCGTTAATCAAGACTTCACCCACCGGAATTACCCTGGTTTTACGAGCGGCCGACTCCTCGGCTGATGTGACACGTTCGTGCCAAATCCAGTCTTAAGGTATGCGCGCTCGTCTCCTCCCCCTCATCCTCGGCGCCGGCGTGCTCTCCTGCACTTCCGCGCCGAATCCGAACACCGGCGCTCTGCGACTCCAGGCGCTCCCGCGAGAGTACGCCGGGGTCTACATCAGCACTCAAGACGAAGACTATTTCGCGCCCTGTGGCATCGCCGGCGCCGGCGAAGGCTGGTCGCTGCGCTTTCGCGATCACGAGCCCCAGGCGCCGTTCCTGAACAAGGTCACCGCCATCCGCGGCTACGCGCCGCTCACCCATTTCATTCGAGTTCGCGGTCGCCTCGGCCCGCCGGGCAGCTACAACATCGGCTTTCAGACGAGAGAGCTGGCGGTTGACAGCGTGCTCGACGTCCGGGAAACCCTCGAGCCGTGTCGTGGCTTTGGCGTCCCCGCGGCATGGACCGGCTTTCGACAACGAATTCGCGGTTCACGGGCATTCGCGCTGAGCAACGACCGCCGGCTCGTCGCAATGATGGACGAGCAGAGGCAAATCAGTATTTGGTCGACTGCCATCGGAGAGCTGGTCAGCAGACTTTCGTCGTCCGACAAAGGCGATCAGGACTTTAGCAGTGGTCCAATCGCCTTCTCCGCCGACGCGCAGCTGCTGGCGGTCGGTGGCAGCGACGGGATCGTTCGCGTCTGGCGGATAAGAGAACGGAAGAAAGTCTTCTCTCTTGCACTCAAGGACAGCGCTACCGTCGCGGCGGAAATGGCGAGGATTCCGCCGCGTCCGGAATTGGGAGGATGGCGGCCGCCCCCGCCACCGAATTCGTACACATCCGCCCGCGACCTCGTGTTCAACAAACGGGGAACGATGCTGGCGACGTCGAACCTGTTCTCGTCCATAGTCTGGTCGATGAAAACGGGCGAGAAGATCGCTGAATTTCCGCTCGGCAACGACTTCCGCCGCAGGATCTTTTTCCTTGGAGACGATGGCCTGATCATGACGGCCGACAGCGGACGCATGATCATTCGCTCGAATCTCAACGCGCCGCCGGTCACGCGGCCCGGCACGCGCGCCCCGTGGACCGAGCACGTGACGATGAGTCCCGATGGCCGGACGCTCGCGGTGTCCAGTTGGGCCGACTCCGTCTATTTGTGGTCGACCAGGGAGGGCCCCGGGCGTGTGCTGCACGTGCCGGCATTCGTGACAGGCGTAATGGCGTTCAGTCCCGACGGCCGCATGATCGCCGTCGCCGGCGGGATGTTCGGACTCTACGTGTACAACACCCGGACAGGCGCTCCAGTGACTTCGTTCCATAACTTCCCAGGTGCGCTGACTGGGGCGTGGTTCTCCGCCGACGGCAAATCGATCATTACCCTCTCGTCTTTCGACGACCGGTTCCGAGTCGTTTACATCGATCCGCGTGCGCGACCGTCGGCAGAACCGATTTTCGACGATTCGCTGACGGCGACGCTTCCGCTCGGTCCGCCGCCGTCGACGTCGCCAAGAACGATCGGTGGAACAGTGACTGGACCCAAACAGCGGGCGGTGGCCGGCGCCTCCGTAGAAATCAGCGACGGCGAGGCGCCGGACTCCGTCATCGCCCGCACGACGACGTCGGCCGGCGGGTACTTCTCGTTCAACGGAATCAGATTCAGACATGTCCTCATCCGCGTCCGGGCACCCGGATTCGCGACCGGCGTCAAGTACATCCACGTCAATCGCTGGGCGGACGAGGGACCCTGGGGAATCGAGCTCACGCCCAGAGAAGAGGGAAGCGGGAGGCGGGAAGAGGGACGCGAGAGGCGGTAGAACGAGACATGTCCGGCTGAATCGGGTGGCGGCTGACACTCACTGAAGGGGAACGACGCGTTGATCGTCGTGTCCATCCCCGGCGTAAGTCCGATCGGCACCAGGAACGGCGGATCGTGCCGACCTTTCGGACAGTCGAAGAAGAGAGTCATCCCGGCATTGAGAGGCAGGCGCGTGAGAGTGAACCTGCCGAGCGAGTCCGTTCGCAGCGAGGGATCGTTGATGACGATGCCGGTGTTGGGAAAGCGCTTGACGCGGATGTTGATGCCCGCCATCGGCTTGCCCGTTGTCTCGTCGGTCACAACACCCTGCACGCGCCGGGGCTTGTAGGCGAGCGGATTGACGTCAACGCCGACGTAGCGCAACGAGTCCACTTCCACGTTTGGTTGATTCTCGCCCGGAATGCGTTCGGCGATCTGCCAGGTTTTTCCTGACCGAGTGAGGAACCAAGTGTCACGACTGGCGCACGAGTTCCCGCAGCCGTGGTACGTATTCACCAGCGCCTGCGAGCGATCGGCATCGAACGCGATTCTACTGGCGCCCAGCATACCCCACGCGCCAGGATATTTCCTGGTGAACGCGACCCAGAACGAATACGTCGTCTGATCGAGATCGAGCGCTGCACCGCGCTCGCGCAGCACCGTAACAGAATCGACCGGCAACGTCGAGATGGGGACGCGATACTTCGAGATTGCGTCGAAGGGGGCGCGAATGGCGCCGAGGACCGAGAACCGATTGACGAGAGCAGAATCAATCGCGCTGCCGTGAGCGGGGACATTCCCCGGCATCCAGAACCAGTTGGTGAGAACGACGCGTTTTGGTCTCTCGCCGTTCAACGAGTACAGGCTGTCGAGAACGATGCGATAGACGTCGGTGCGGGCAGTCGCCTCCGATGGGATACCCGGTCCGTCGACATTCAGAATCTCCGATCCCTTTGTTCCGACAGCGGCCGGTCCGAGGTATCGCCCATAGGGCGAAGTGCCGGGATCGACCTCCTCGGCAATTCGTTCGACGACTCTCCAGCGACCGTTTGTCTGTCGCAAAAAAAGAGTCTCATGGATGCGACAGTCGTCAGCGCACCACTCGTGTGCCTGGACGAGCGCCTCGGTGCGTTGCTTGTTGAATCCCACCTTCGACAGCGAGATCGAGCCCCACGCTCCCGGGTATTTCCGCTGCAGCTCGGCCCAGAATCCCCATTGGCGTTTGGGGAGATCGGCGGGCATTGGGTGTGAATCGATCAGCTCCTTCCCATCGGCGCTCATGCGGCGAACGTCGTCCTGTGAGATCAAGACGATGGGAATAGGGTATCCGAACGGGCGAATGCCTGGTCGCTTGCGTGTCAGTCGCGCGTACGCGACGACCGTTGTCGTGTCCATCTTCGATTTGTGCGTCCACACGCTGCCACCGGGGCACTTGTCGAACGGACACGGTCCGCCCATTCGTCCCACAGCCGAGTCGAGCATGATGATGACGCTCGGACGTTTGTTGCCGTCGAGGTAGATCAGGTCGAGTACGGCGCGGTAGACGGGAATCGCGTCTCCGACCGGATAAATGGACGACTCGTTGAGGGTGTCATCCCAGAACGGAATGGGACTCTGCTGACTGTGTGCTTCCGAGGTGACGACAGCAGAAGCAGAGAGCAGGAGGAGGAGAAGTCTCACTTCCGTCGCTTTGGCTTGAGCTCCTCGAACCAGTTGTCGACAACTATTAATTCGTCGGGAACGCTGCCGGCAACCTGTCGAATCATCAGGAAACGCCGGTCGTCCGGCGCGACGGCGTACTGTGCTCCACGCGCGAAGGACAGGTATGCGCCGGCCTGAAAAAGAACCGTTGAGCGTCCGGAGGAAAATGTCGGGGTAGAGTGCACCTCGACCGCCACCAGGTTCCCGGCGACGTCACGATAGAACAGCTCCTTGCCGCTGTGGGACCAAAGCGGCTCGGTACCACCGCCCGTCGAGACTGCCCACTTCGCATCAGCAGTGTTGGGGAACGGTACCACGTAGACTTCAATCGCACCGGACTCGTTCGAGCTAAATGCCAGCCACCGTCCGTTCGGAGAAATGGCCGGAGCATTTTCGGTGAACCTGGTCGCCACCAGCGGCACTGCGACGGTATCAATCCCGGGACGGATTCCAAGAATGTCTCCCGCTCCGGATTGATATCTGTTCGTTCGGAAGACCAGCCACTTGCCGTCGGGAGACCAACGCGGGCTGAAGGCGCCTCGCTTCTCGTGTAGCTGCAGCACGGCTTGCGTACTCCCGTCGGCACGCTTCGTCCACAGATCAATCGAACCTGCCGCATTCGATGTGAAGGTCACGGATTTGCCGTCCGGAGTCCACGTACTGTATTGGTCCGTCTTTTCTTCGAGCGTCAACTTGACGCTCGGACCGCGGTCCAGCCGCTTTATCCAGATGTCACTTATTTGGCCTATGGCGTCATAGTTGGCGTTGGGTAGCAATGAGACTGAGAGCCGCCTGCCATCTGGCGAGAGCGACGGCTCGCCAAAAACCCCTTGCCAGTCGGGGTCGACGGGTTGTGTCTCGCCATCGCGCGTCACCCAGACGAGCTCCAGTTTTCCCGGTGCCGGGCCGAGCGTATAGAGGAGCGTCCCATTGTCGGACACTGCGAGATCCACGGTGGATGAAGGTGCGAGGCGAATGCCTTCTGCAAGCGCCGTCGGCTCGCCGGTCACTTTCATCGTGTTCTGATCGAAGGGCACTACCATCAATGTTCTATCCGTCGTCACATAGAGCAGGTGGCCCGTTGGGACGTATCGCGCGTAGACAGCGTTGTTCACGATTACATGGTGTTTGCGCGTGGATATATCGACAACGCCGATGGACCGGGCTTCGTTTCTGACGCCAATAGCGATCAAAATGCCTTTGCCATTCGGCAGGACCTCGGGCCAGGAGTGATCGCCCTCTCTGGACGCTGCGTCCAGCTCCGTGAACCGTGTGGGCACTGCGCCGGCTTTCGCCTCGACGCGGATGAGAGCTTCATTTGCCCGGCCATCAACGTAGATGTATCCGTCTCGTCCCCAGGACGCACCGGCCTGCCCGATGAGTGAGTCCGTCACAGTGATCAGTGGACCTCCGCTGAGCGACGCGATCTGAAGCTTGTTGCCGCCGCTGACGAATCCCACTTGCTGCCCGTCCGGTGAGAAAAATGGGCTCTCCGCCCCTTCGCTTCCTGGTATTGCGGTGGCGTGCAGCTGATTTCGTTGGCGCACCAGGAGCTGCGCGCGCGGGCCGCCGACGTACGCCAGGCGCGATCCATCGGGCGACAAAGCCAGACGTCCCCAGAAGTACCCAACGGGTTGTATCATCGCTTCCGCCGGGTCGAACACGAGGTTCTGTCGCACGACCTGCTTCGCCGGGTCAGAACGAATCCAGCCCGAGATCGTCGTCGCGATCAGGAGAGCCGCGAGTGCGGTAACACCGTAGAGCATCTGACGCAGGCGACGAGTCGGACGATCTTGCGCGACGGCCGTTG
>DASYIM010000153.1:0-1871 GCA_035997625.1 Gemmatimonadaceae bacterium | reverse complement strand
TTGTTCGCGTTGTTCCCGGGGATCGGTTCAGTCACCCGCTTCCGGCACTCGATCACGCCACTGCTTTCCTACCAGTATGCCCCGACCGGCGACATCAGCGATGCGTATCTGAGGGCGCTGAACATCAGCCGGCCCGGATATCTGGGTGCGCTCGCCAACAACCGACTGACACTCGGGCTTTCACACGTACTCGAGGCCAAACTTCGCACCACCGATACCAGCAGCACCGCCGAAGCCAAGAAGATCAAGATTCTGTCGATGAACATCACGCCTCTCTCCTACGATTTCGAGAGGGCACGCAAGACCCACCGCTCGGGATGGGTCACCGACAACATCAGCTCCGACCTGCAGACGGATCTGATTCCTGGATTTCGTGCCAACATTGGTTATTCGCTTTATCAAGGCGACGTGCAGAGTGACACGGCGCGCTTCAAGCCATTCTTCACGAACTTTGACGCAGGCGTCACCCTCAACGGCCAATCCGGAATCTTTGGCGCGATAACCCGAATCTTTGGCCGGGCGATCCCCCAGAAGAATCCGCAGATCGAGCGCGTCGAGTCGAGCACCGACGACGCCCTCGCCAACCAAATCGCATCGACACCCGTGGCGGGCATCCAGGCCCGCAATCGCCAGTATTCGATACCGCCGAATCAGGGCTGGTCCGCCACCCTCCAGTACACGTTCAGCAGACAACGGCCGCCGACCGGGAACGGAGTCATAATCGAGAACAGTGCGGAGGTCATATGCGAGTCGCTGGCCTCGAACGCCATCCTGTTCGAAGATTGCGTCCAGCAGCAGCGGGCGATCGTCAACGGCGGGCTCGGCACGGGGACGGCAACCGGGGGAACGCCTTTTGTCCGGGTTCCCCCGCGCAACAACCTCCAGTCGTCGATGAACTTTCACCTGACGCCGTCGTGGGGCGGTACCTGGACCACGAACTACGATTTCCAGGCGCACAAATTCGGAAGCCACACGGTCGCGCTACAGCGGGAGCTGCACGACTGGAAGGCGATCTTCGGCTTCACACAGGCCCCGAACGGAAACTTCGCGTTCAACTTCTTCATTGCCCTCACCGCGGAGCCCGATCTAAAATTCAACTATGACAAATCGACGTATCGTCCTGTAACGCGCTGACGTTGACCTCTCAACGGCTCAACATCACGAATGGCGACAGCGCCGCCGGCACCATGAGCGAAGCCGGCGTCGAGGGCAAGATCATCGCCTGGCGCGATGTGCTTCACGAAGGACCCGTTGACTCATCGCTCTCGCTGGAAGAGCTCAGCAAACAGCGCGCGCAATTCATCGCCGGACACAATTGGGACGATTTCGCGCATGTCAGCGGCAATTTCCAGGAGCGCGACCGCGCCATCCAGTACCTGGATTACTTCGACGAAGTCGTGCTCTGGTTCGAGGACGATCTCTACGATCAGCTGCAGCTCATCCAGCTGCTCGACTTCTTTGGGCGAGGCAAAGCCAGCCGGAAGAAACTGTCAGTGATCGTGGTCGATGGTTATATCCCGCCGCTTTCCGCGGCGGAGCTCAAAAAGCTGGAGGCCAATCGTGCTCCAGTGAATCGGGAGCAGCTCGAGCTGGCGCGACGCGCGTGGAAGGTGTTCGGCTCGAAGGATCCGAGCTCGATCGAGAGTCTCCTCAGTGAATCGACTTCGGCGCTGCCTCATCTTGCCCGCGCGCTGACCCGGCATCTCGAGGAATTTCCGTCCACCACCAACGGGCTTTCGCGCTCGGAGCGCGAGGCGCTGACCGCCATTCAGGACGGGTTCTCGACCCCGGTGTCGGCTTTTCTCGAAGTGGCGAGAAAACAGGAAAGCATTTTTCTCGGTGATCTCATCTTCTATTCCTACCTGGAGAGA
>DASYIM010000152.1:0-21739 GCA_035997625.1 Gemmatimonadaceae bacterium | reverse complement strand
TCGCAGCGCTTCGGGTATCGCCCGCGAGTGTACACTCACGGTTCGACCGACTGCATCCGAGAAGATGAACCGGTTCGACACGCCTTCGATGTTCGAATCGAACACCAGACCAACCACCTCGGCGTTCTTGTTGATCACCGGACTGCCGGAATTTCCGCCGATGATGTCGTTGGTCGATACAAAGTTGTAGGGCGTCGCCAGGTCGAGATTGGCCTTTCGATCGACCCACCGCTTCGGAAGCTTGAAGGGATCCCGGTCGTCGAACGACGCGGATCGCTCGTAAAGGCCGTAAAACGTCGTCTTGTACGGAGCGATGGTACCGTTGCTCGGGAAGGACTTCACCAGACCGTCGCTGATGCGGAGCGTGAAGGTTGCATCCGGCGGCAACGCCGTCCCGTACGCGGCGAACAACGCCTGGCCAATCTTCTCGCTATTGGCGGCGATGATCGCGTTCAGCGCGTTCGCTCTTGCCAGCTGGGTGCGATTCAGGGGATCGAGCTGCCGCGCGAGCACGATCATCGGGTCCGTCGATGCCGTGATAGCGGCGGCCCCACCCTGCACCAATTGCTGTCGAACGGCCGGGTCGGTGATGCGTGTGCCGCGCACCAACGCGGCTGCCCGCGCCTCGGGCGTCTGGCCGGCGAGCGCGACGCGGAGGAACGGATCGCCGGGCGGCAGCTCGCCCTGGGCCGCTCGAAGCTGCGCGGCGATGGCCAGCCGCTCGAACGCGGTGTCGATCGGCGTCGGAGCGAGGATCTGTTTCTTGATGTTCTCGAGGCCGGCGCCGCGATACTGCGGGAGACGCGCCGAATCGGGTGCGTTCGCAAAGAGTCCGACGCGAACGAGACCCGCGGCGAGCTGCATCAGATTCGATCCGCCGCCGAACCCGTAATAACGGAGCGTGGGATTGAAGGACGCGAGCTCACGCTGCGCATTGGCGATTGCATCGAATGTCCCGCCGTACTGGGCCTGGAGCTTTGGATCGGCAGCTATGCGCGCGCGCAGCTCCTGCTCGAAAGCGCGCTTCTTGGCCATGCTGGCTGTATCGAGGAGACCGGCGCGGTAGCCGGTGACCGCTTTCTGCGAGTTGGCCACGCCGAAAACGTCGTTCTGATATCGGCGCGCCGCCGAGGTGTCCGTTTTGGCGAGCTCGGCGTAGATCGCCAGCAAGCGCTTGTACGCTGCCAGCGACGCCGGATAGCCGACGTCCCGCAGGAATTCCATCTGGGCGATGGTGTTGAGGCGGCCGGTCGATCCCGGGTTGCCGACAACGAACACCAGCTCGTTCTCGGCGGCGCCCGCCGCGCTCCACTTCAGGTAGTCGGCAGGGCTGAACGGTTGTCCGTTCTCGTAAACACGGAGGAGAGTGAGATCGAGGTCATACCGCGGGTATGTGAAATTGTCCGGATCTCCGCCAAAGAAGGCAATGTCGCCCTCGGGCGCCATCACCAGCCGGATGTCGTTGAAGCGGCGGTAGCGATAGATGGAGTAGATGCCGCCCTGATAGAGGCTGACGACCTGGCAATTGAGCTTCGTCTGCTGATTACACTCTGTCTGTATCTGACCTATCACCGCCGTCCGCTGAGCAGCCTGTTCGGCGGGAGTGGTCCCTGTAATGGCGGCGCGAACCCGGTCGGTGACGTTCTGAATTGACTGGAGCTGATCGACGTACAAGCCGGCGCATTTCTTCTCATCGGCCAGCGTTCCCGCCGCGAATCCCGTCTGGATGTAATTGGAATCCGGTGGGGAAGCAGACGCGGTGCACTCGCGACCGCAGTGATGATTGGTCATGACGAGTCCGCGCGACGACACGAACGACGCCGAACAGTTGGGCAACCGCACTGAGGCGAGACGGACGTGATCGAGCCACTTCTGATCCGGCGCGAATCCGTAGGTGCGGCGCCAGTAGTCGATTGGCGGAGCGTCAAAGGTCCACATCGTGCCGAACTCAGGCTTGTAGGTGGGAGCCGGCAGCTGGGGCGTGGCGCTCGCCCGACGTTGTGCGGCACTCTGAGCAGGAGCCTGGTTGGACACTGCGAGCGCGGAGGCGAGAGCCAGCGCGCGGAGCACGGATCTACTCGTCAGCATTTTCGTCGTCCTGTTCGTGTAGGTTTCGTCAGGCGCAGTTGCAAGATATCGACCGCCACGCACTTGGCTTGTCGCTCTGACGGGCCACTTCTAGATTGCACGCACTCGCATAAAACCCTTGACCCGGCATCAATGTCACAGCGTCAGCGCACCCTCCAGGAAACCACGACCAGCCACAGTCCATCCGAGGTCCTGCGGGCCGCCAAGGATTTCTTTTCCAGGCAGACGGGGGTGTACGCCGCGTTCCCCGAACAGGAATCCAGATCCCATCTGACCCTTCGCGGGCAAGGTGGTGAAGAGGTCGTCATTGCCGCGGTTGCTCACTCCGGCGCTACCAGGGTCACGGGTTCGACCTACTTGTTCGATCAACAGGTTGCCCGGTTTCTCGCCACCCTGGCGCCAGTTCCGTTGGCGGTCGCGACGGAGCTTGGCGAATGAAACAGGCAACGCCGTTTGTGACCGGACTTCGCACTCAAGGCCAGCCATTCAAACTGGGTTCGGGGAACGGGCCAGTCATGCATCTGCGTGCCCAGGTGCTCGAGGCGTGGGACGCGATTGGCATCGACGCCGATCCATCAGCATCAGTCAAGAGTCTCAAAGCGCTTGCGCTGAGAGAGCTTCATCACGATGCGCGGAGCGACGACGAATACGTCGTCAAGCTCCACGGCTGGGAAATCCTGGACGAGAACGCGCCGATCTCATCTACTGCCGCCAGCAACGGCTCGATCTTCCTGATTACCGACCGCCGCCGGCGACCGGTAGAGTAGCGCCCGCCCGTGCGGGCAGCGTTCATTTCTCACAGCGACTGCGGGCGCCACGACACCGGCTGGGGCCATCCCGAGCACGTCGGCCGTCTGCGCGCCATCACCCGGGCGCTGCGGGAGGACCCGGAGCTCTTTCACTCGATCGAGCATCTCGAGGGAAGACACGCCACCATCGAGGAGATAGAGCTCGCCCACGATCCCGCTTACATCGCATCGGTCAGAGTAATCTCTGAGCAAGGCGGCGGGCGTCTCGACGCTGACACTGTTGCCAGCAGCGGTTCGTGGGATGCCGCCACGGCGGGGGCCGGTTGCGTGCTGTCGGCGGTGGATTTGTCGGCTGGCGGCGCAAACCTGCGGAGCTTTTGTGCGGTGCGTCCGCCCGGGCATCACGCCGTCCGGAATCGCGCGATGGGGTTCTGTCTCTTCGGCAACGTCGCGATCGCTGCCCACTACGCCAGGAAAAAGCACGGGCTTCAGCGCATTCTGATCGTCGACTGGGACGTCCATCACGGGAACGGGACGCAGGCGCTGGTCGAGAACGAGCCGGACATCCACTTCGTCTCGATGCACCAATGGCCATGGTATCCTGGAACAGGCGCGGCGGAGGATAGAGGGCCCCACCGCACTGTCTGGAATCTGCCGCGGCCCCCTGGATTGCCGCGCGCGGAGTATGTGGAAACGCTGGAACGAGGAATTGACAAAGCTACCCGGGGGTTTCTTCCCGATCTGATCCTCATTTCTGCGGGGTTCGATTCGCTCGTTGGAGACCCCTTGGGCGGGTTCACTCTGGAGCTGGATGACTTCGAGGGTTTGACGCGTTCGCTGATGGCGCGCGCCGAATCCTGGTGTCGGGGCCGGATCGTGAGCGCCCTCGAGGGCGGATATGCGCCAGACCGGGTGGGAGAAGCCGCGGTGCGTCATCTACGCGCGCTCGCCACCTAACGAGTAACTTGCACCCTGATGAGTGCGATCCGATTGCTCCAGGACGTCAGGCCGACATCTCAGCCGCGGCTATGGGCGTGCTACAGCGACGCCTCCGGAAAAGGCGACCAGGACCTGTCACGGGATGAGATCGCCCGGGCCCTTGCCTCGGGCACCGGAACACTTTGGGTGGATATCGATACCCGCGATGCGAGTCAGGTCGCGATCCTTAAGGACATTTTCCACTTCCACCCGCTGGCGATCGAAGAGGCTGTAAATCCGCAGTCGAGGGTCAAGCTGGAGGAGTTCGATCAGTACCTCCTGCTTATCGTCCGCACCGTTGCGTTCTGCGAAACGACCGAGGACCCTTACGACCTGGAGACGGTCAACATCGCTTTCTTCCTCGGCAAGAACTATCTCGTCACTGTTCACGGGGCAGATACCAATCCGGTCGCGACCACCGAGGAGCTTCTGGAGCGGAAGCCGGAGCTCGCCGCACACGGGCCGGCGAGGCTGATGCATGCCATTGTGGACCAGGCCGTCGATGCCTATTTCCCCGTCATCGAGCAGCTGGACGAGTTCATGGACAGCCTGGAGGAGAAGGTCTTCGCCCAGTTCGATCAGGACGCTCTGCGCGAGATCTTCGCGGTAAAGCGTCTGGTGCTCAACCTCAGGCGACACATCGCCCCCGAGCGCGACGCGCTGAGCGTCCTCACCAACCGTCCCAGCACGATGCTCACGCCGGACACGCAGATTTACTTCCGGGACATTTACGACCATGTCCTCAGGATCTACGATTCCCTGGAGAATTACCGGGACCTGATGAGTAGCACCCTCGACAGCTATCTAACTCAGGTATCCAATCGTCTAGGTATGGCGACCAAGGCCCTCGGCGTGGTCGCGACGGTCACGCTTCCGTTCGTGGTGGTGAGCGGAATGTGGGGCATGAACTTCGAGCACATTCCGCTTCACTCGCATCCGCACGGCTTCATGATCCTGGTGTTCGCGCAGCTCGCGCTCGGTCTCACAATCCTCGCTGGTCTCAAATGGCGCAAGCTGCTGTAAACTCATTGCGTTTGTACGGCGTTGCGGCCGTCGAGTCCGGTCAGGTTGCCTCGCTCGCGCCCGGGACGTCCCTCGTCCATTATCGCGCGCTCGCCGCCATCGTCGAGCCCTCACCCTACGCGATCGCGGCGCTCGACGACGAAGCCACGGAGAAGTACCTGCACGTGCTCGAGGACGCCCATTCTCGCGGAACCGTCCTTCCGGCTCCGCCCGGAACCGTCTTCCAATCCCAGGCGACGCTGACGCGGTGGATGGAGCTCCACTATTTCACGCTCACCGAAGCCCTTGCGGTTGTCGAAGGCCACGCCGCCGCCCGGGTGAGCATTACGACCTTGAACGGCAAGAACGGCGATGACGAGGCTCAGCGAAGCTTTGCGTCGCTGGCTGCAGAGAGCCTGAGACTGCTGAGAGGTCAGGCGGCAGCGACGGTGACCCTCCCGAAGGCAGATGGGGATGACGAGGACGGCGTGGTCGCCCGGGCTTCTTTCCTCATCGACAGCCAGCGCTGGCAGACTTTCAACGACATCGTCGCCAAGGAAGCGAAGCGCCAACCCGCGCTCGACTTCAAGGTGACGGGTCCCTGGCCGCCGTACGACTTCGTGCGGATGCAGTTCGGAGGCTGAGGATGTTCTGCACCGATTGCGGGAGTTGGAATCGAGGGGAGGCAGCGCGGTGCGTCCGCTGCGGCATCCGCATGCCGGAGAGCGCGGACCGGCGTCAATCGCCTCCCGATCCTTCCGTCACCGCGCTGCGGCAGGTAACCGGCGGGCGCTACACCATCATGCATCGCGTTGGTGAGGGTGGAATGGCGAGCGTGTATTACGCACTCAACGTCGCGCTCGATTCGCCGGTGGTGATCAAGGTGCTCCACCCGCACCTCGCCCGCGAGCACGAGATGCGTGAGCGCTTCAAGCGGGAGGCGGAATCAGCCGCGCAGCTGATGCATCCCCACATCTGCAAGATCATCGATTTCGGAATGGTCGACGATCATGTCTACCTGGTGATGCCGTACATGGCCCGTGGCACCCTGAGCGACCGAATCGGCGGCCACCGCTCACTCCCGTCCGAGACGACCGCGGCCATTGCCGCGCAGGTGGCGACCGGCCTCGATTACGCGCATCGCCGCGGTCTGGTCCACCGGGACATCAAGCCCGACAATATCCTCTTCGACGAAGACGAGAACGCGCTGGTGACCGACTTCGGGATCGCCACCGGACATTTCCGCAGCCGGATGACCGGCAGCGGAAACGTCATGGGCACCCCGCACTACATGTCGCCGGAGCAGGCTCGAGGAAAGCTCCTCGACGGCCGCAGCGACATCTACGGTCTCGGTGTGGTGATGTATGAGACCTTGCTCGGCTTCCCTCCATTCGACGGCGCCGACAGCTATTCGATCAGCTACAAGCACGTCACCGAGATCGCGGTGGCGCCCGATGTGGTCGACTCGCGAATCCCGCAGCAGATGGCGGCGATCGTGATGCGCTGCCTCGAAAAGAATCCCTCCCACCGCTTTGAGCGGGGCAACGATCTCGCCGACGCGCTGATTAACTTTCTATCAACAGCGGCCGCCAATCACGAGTTCAGAATGGCCCGCACCGCGCGCTCAATCCCCACGCAAGCCGTCGCAGCCGGATGAAGCTTTCGCACCAGACAATCGAGCTCAATCCAATCCACCCGTTCGTGATCGCGCGGGGCGGTTACGCGCATCACCGCAATGTCATCGTGCGGCTGACCGACGACGACGGCGTGGAGGGATTTGGAGAGGCCGCGCCCAATCGTTATTACGGCGAGTCTGTCTCCACCGTCATCGCCGCGCTCGGGCAATTCAAGCCCGTTCTGGAGCGCGCCGATCCGTTCTCGCTCGAGACGATCGAGGCGAATCTGAGTCGTGTTCTGCGCGGGAACGCTTCGGCCAGGAGCGCCGTCAGCGCCGCGCTGCACGATCTGGTCGGCAAGAAGCTTGGCTTGCCGTTGTACCGGATCTGGGGTCTCGATCCGACTGCGGCGACGCAATCGAGCTTCACCATTGCCATCGCCGAGAATCATGAGCTGGAGCGGCGAGTCGCCGAGGCGAAAGAGTATCCGATTCTCAAGATCAAGCTGGGGACCGACCGCGACATGGAGATCGTGCGCATCGTCAGGAATGCTGCACCGGAGAAGCGGCTGCGCGTTGACGCCAACGCGGCGTGGACCGCCAAGCACGCGGTCCGGATGAGCGACTTTCTCTTCGACAACCAGGTCGAGATGCTGGAGCAGCCGGTGCCCGCCAACGACATCGAAGGCCTACGCTTCGTCCGCGAACGCTCCCGGCTGCCCGTTTTTGCTGACGAGTCGTGCCTGGTGGCAACGGATGTTGCAAAGCTGGCGGGGGCTGTCGATGGGATCAACATCAAGCTGGCGAAGTGCGGCAGTCTGCGCGAGGCGCTGCGAATGGTTCACGCCGCCCGTGCGCTCGACATGCAGGTCATGGCCGGCTGCATGATCGAAAGCTCATTGGGCATTTCGGCTATCGCTCAGATCTCTCCGCTGCTGGACGCCGCTGATTTCGACGGCGCCGCGCTGCTTTCCAACGATCCCTATCGCGGTGCGACGATCAAGGGCGGCTCGATCCAGCTCACAGATGCGCCGGGTCTCGGCGCGACCCCGGCGCCGACCGTGGATCTCTCAGCCGCGTTCCAAAGTGCGTGAGGCGGCGACGCGATTCGTACAGGTCGCGCTCCCGCTGCCGCTCTTCCAGACATTCACATACGCAGTTGAAGAAGGGCTGGCGAATCCGATAGCGGTCGGATCCCGCGTCGTCGTCCCGCTCCGGAACGACCGCGAAGTCGGGATCTGCGTCGGTTTGACGGACATCAGTCCCCTCAAGCGCAAGCCGAAGTCGGTGCTCGAGTCGCCGGACGCGCAGCCGGCTGTCGGAGGCGCGCTCCTCGACCTGTGCCGGTGGATGGCCGATTACTACGTCGTCCCGCTCGGGGTCGTGCTACGCACGGTATTACCTGCGGCGCTCACCGAAGCAAGAACGTCTACGCCGTCCCGGAAGACTCGGCGTATAGCGCAGATCGGCGCCGAGATACCTTCGCTTCTCGAGCGTGACAGGACTTTTGCCCGAGCCAAACAACAGCGCGCTGTTTTCGAGATGATCGAGTCACTCGGCGGGCGAACGTCGGTCGAGCACCTCAATGAGCAGCTGGATTTCTCTCCGGCCGTGCTCAAGTCTCTCGAGAAGCGGGGCCTGATTTCGATCGCCGAGGAAGAAGTCGAGCGGGATCCGTTCGCCCAGCGCGGGGGCTTGTCATCGAACCGGCTCGTCCCCACCGCTATGCAGCAGCACGCGGTCGACGAGATGGCCAACGCCGAAAAGGGCAGCGTCTTTCTTCTGCACGGCATCACGGGGAGCGGCAAGACGCTCGTCTACATCGAGCTGCTGCGACGCATCGTCGACGAGCGGGGCCAGACGGCGATCGTTCTGGTGCCGGAAATTGCGCTCACCCCGCAGACAGTCGATCGCTTCCGAGCCGCGTTCGGCGACAGGATCGCCGTATTGCACTC
The DNA here is from genome assembly GCA_035997625.1 of Gemmatimonadaceae bacterium. Taxonomy (GTDB): domain Bacteria; phylum Gemmatimonadota; class Gemmatimonadetes; order Gemmatimonadales; family Gemmatimonadaceae; genus UBA4720. Next base: position 13,352 of record DASYIM010000152.1, on the reverse strand, counting down.
GGCGTTGAGCGAAGGGGAGCGCTACGATGCGTGGCTCGCGCTCAAGCGGGGTGACAAGCGGATCGTGGTCGGGGCGCGGTCGGCTGTGTTCGCGCCTTTGGAGAACCTCGGCGCGATCATAGTCGATGAAGAACACGAGTCGAGCTACAAGCAGGGCGAAACGCCACGCTATCACGCGAGGGAGGTCGCTATCGTCCGCGCCAAGGCCGAGGGGGCGATAACCGTGCTCGGCAGCGCGACGCCGTCGCTCGAGACGTGGTCGAACGCGATGGCCGGCAAGTACACGCTGCTCACTCTTCCTGACCGCGTCGGGGGCGGAAAGCTCCCGAGCGTCGAAGTAATCGATCTGCGGAAAACCGCGGTCGACTACACGGCGATGGCGCAGGGAGGAGTGGATTACGGCGCGGTGATCCGCGAGCCGCTTCACCACGCCATCGTCGAGACGATGAGCCGCGGTGAGCAGACCATCCTGCTGCTGAATCGTCGCGGCTACTCGTCCTTCATCCAATGCGCCGACTGCGGTGCCGTGACAACGTGTCCTCATTGCAGCATTACGCTCACGCACCATCGGAATCCGGAGCGGCTGGTCTGCCATTACTGCCTCCACAAGGAGGATCCCCGCCCCGACTGCGTGCGCTGCAGTGGTCGTAATCTCAGGCAGCGCGGACTTGGCACGCAGCAGGTTGAGCGTTTGCTCAGCGAGAGGTTTTCATCGGCGCGAATTGCCCGCATGGATGTCGACACCACCAGCGGTAAGTGGGCTCATACCCGCATTCTCGATCGCGTCGGCGCGGGCGAGGTGGACATTCTCCTCGGAACGCAAATGATCGCCAAGGGTCTCGATTTCCCCAACGTGACCCTGGTCGGAGTGGTTGATGCCGACGTCGGCATCAACCTGCCGGATTTTCGGGCATCTGAGCGTTGCTTCCAGCTTCTCAGCCAGGTCTCGGGCAGGGCGGGGCGCGGGGCCAAAGGCGGAAAGGTGCTGATCCAGACGCGGCTCCCCAATCACCACGCCGTCCGCTACGCCGTCGCCCACGACTACGTCTCGTTCGTCCGCGACGAGCTTCAGGGCAGGAAGGATCCGCCCTATCCACCCAACGTGCGCCTGGCGAATATCGTTTTCAGCGGTACCGTCGAGGAACCCACCGCCAAGTTGGCGATTCAAGCGGCCGAGTGGCTTCGCGAGCTGATCACCACACGCGCCGGCGGCGAAATAATGGTAGTCGGTCCCGCGCCCTGTCCGATCGAGCGGATCAAGAGTCGCTGGCGCTGGCACGTCCTCTTGAAATCCGATCAGCCCGGCGAGCTCACCAGGGTAGGTCGCTACTTCATGGAGCGGTTCGAGATCCCGGCGACGGCACAACTCCGGGTCACGCTAGATCGAGACCCGGTCGCGCTCCTTTAGAGTAGTTTCGTCCGGCATTGGGTACGTAGACTACGTATGTCCTCTTCCGTCGCCGCGACATATTGTGTCCGCAAACAACGCTGTTCATCCAAGGACATCGCCATGACCGCGCAGGCCTGGGCAATTCTCGTCTCGTTGATGCTTCCGTTTGCGGCGATCGCGCAAGGCGATCCAATCAACAACATTGAACGAGGCTCGAAAATCCGTGTGACAGCGGCAAGCATCCCGGATTCCGAGAAGATCGGCCGGCTCGATTCTATAAGGGAGAATAGCATCTACTTTCGGCCCGATTCCCGCCTTGTGCCACGGTCTGTCCCCCTCCGCGACGTACGCGCGGTAGAGGTGAGCACGGGGATCAGAACGCGTAAAGCGGAGTATGCGGCCGTGACCGCCGTCGTGGGCGCCGTAATCGGATTCATCAGCAGCAATCACAACGGGACTGGTATAGGAACCGGCAAGACTGACGCGTCGCAGAACGCTATTGTCGGAGGCGTCGCCGGCGCGGCCATTGGCGGGGCGCTTGGCTGGTGGATCGGAGGCAAGAAAAAAACCGAGGATTGGCGACTCGTTCTCAAGCAGTAAAACGTTCGTCCTGCGCAATCCTCAATGGGGCGCTCAGGCTTTATCTTTAGCGTGTGACCACTCTAAGGCATCCCGACTTCAACGCCCCCGAATTGGCGAACGCTCCAGACGCCAAGTTCGTTCCGGCGCCCGCCGACGGAGTATTGCCCGAGAACTTTTTCTCGACCACCAATCTCCCGACTTACGTCCGCATCAAGGGCTCGTGGCGTATGCCGCGGGAGCCGCGGATGGATTCAGCACTCGTTCTCGACAACGACGAGTTGTGGATCAGGGAGGGCCGCAGGCTCAGGAAAGGCGACATGGTCGCGATAGGCAGCGCGGAGGACGGCAGCGAAGGGATCTACGTCCACACCTCCTCCTTCCTCGCCGATGAAGAGGGCGAGTTCAAGTTCATGACGAGCGAAGTCTCCCGCGAGAAGCCGATCGACTACTCGCTGATGGCTCACATCCTCATCGAGGAGCGCGAACGCGGCGGCTACCCGATCTGGGTCACCGGACCGGCGCTGGTCCACTCGCGTGCCCGCGCGGACATGGTGTGGTTCATCGAAAACGGCTTCGTGTCGGCGTTGTTGGCGGGGAACGCCGTCGCCGTTCACGACATCGAAGCGTCCATTTTCGGTACCACCTTGGGAATGACGAAGACCGGGGAGGCCACTGCCGGCGGCCACGGACTCCACATGCGTGCCATCAACAAGGTGCGAGCGGCGGGATCCATCGCCAAAGCGGTCGAGCAGGGAATAATCACCGACGGAATCATGCACGCCTGTGTGGTGAAGGGCATCCCGTTCGTGCTCACCGGGTCCATCCGCGACGACGGTCCGCTGCCGGAAGTGATCACCGATACTCTCGCCGCCCAGGACGCGATGAAGCGCCACACCACCCGCGCCACCATGGCCATCCTGATCGCGACCGCGCTTCACGCGATAGCGACCGGCAACATGCTGCCGGCGTTCGTCACCGAGAAGGATGGCTCGATGCGCGAGCTGCCCACGATCTGCGTCGATTCCTCGGAGTTCGTAGTCAGCAAGCTCAAGGACCGCGGCACCCATCAGGCGTTCGGTGTGGTGACGAACGCTCAGGACTTCATGCACATTCTGCGACTCTATGTCGAACGCGAGCTGATGGACACCAGGAGCGACAAGACCGCGACGCAGGCCGCGAAGGTGAGAGCGTGATCGAAACGACCGAGCGGTTCCTGCGCGATATCGCCGATCGCATCGGCATCGATGCCGTGGACGAAGTCAGACTGTTTCCTCCACTGCGACAGTCAGGGGTGGAGACGGGCGTCGCGGTCGTAGCCGCCCTTCCTCTCCCGCCAGAGCCGGCGCACATCCACGAGAGCGACGAGCCGCCCGAGGCCTTGAGCGAGAGCGCCGGCGACGAGTTTCTTCCAATCGAGGAAGCGGACCGCGAAATCATCGTCCACCGGCATACCGTGTTCACAGCGCGATATCGTCACACTCTGAAGGGTCCGGATCGTGGCAAGTGGGAAGTGGATGTTCAGGCGGAAGCCGATGCTCCACTCTTCACGCTCGATCAGGTCGTGCGCGGAGTGATGAAACGCGCGGGCGAGCCGTTCGAGCCCGAGAAGATTTCGGCCTCGGCGTTCAAGACGATTGTCGCCGGGACCGCGGCGCCTTAGTCAGACTGCCGCGCGCGGAGCGATCGGTGTCAGGCGCGCCGCTGAAGCAGGAGCATTCTCGGCATTGGCGGCGGCGTAGCGCGAGAGAATGGTGCGGTGTATGTCGCGCGAATCTTCCAGAACTTCGGCGGCGAGACCAAGCCGTTCGGGCGAGATGAGGAACGGATAAACCTGATCACCACCCGCCGAGCCGTGCGCGCCCACCTGATCGTCGAACGAAACGATGTCGTAACCATCGTAGGCGCCAAACAGCACGCAATCGCCCGCGTTGGGCTGTCTCACCAGTGATTCGACGGCGCGCAGCACGTAGGGCTCGGTGCCGAATACTTCGAGCGGATTCTCTCCCGCAATGACCTCGAGCTCTCCGTCACGCAGAGTCGCCCGTCCACGCTTGCTGGCGAGCTCGATCCCATCGCCCGACTCCGTGGCGACGAGGCCGATTCCGGGATGGGCGACGAGACGGTCATAGAGAGTCGACCACCTCTGATCGGCGCGAATCTGATCGAGCGACAGCCGCTGCTCGGTGTTTGCGAAGTAGACGAGGGCGAGGCAGGAGCTGTAGGTGACCACGACATCGTTGGTGCGATCGACGCGATACTTCTCGGGGAAAATGATCTCCCGCAGGCCATACCGGCTGCGCAGCCAGTCGCGGAACCGGCGCACGCCGCTTCTGGCGCCGAACCTGGCCGGAGTCAATTGCGCCACGGCTTCCACTACTTCCGGGCCGATGTCCGCGTACTCGGTATCCTCGGCGTAGCTCGCCAGAGCGCGAGGCGGCTGCTCGCTCGCCGGAGTCTCGTCGAGTATCGTCTGGACGGTGGTTCCCAGCGACTCTCCGTATTGCACTCGATAGCTGAGGGCCGGCGTCATTCCGTGGTCTGAGAGGATCACCAGATCGTAGCCGCGGCCGCCCGCCAGCTGCGCCATCCTCCATATCTCTGCGATCCGCGCGTCGGTCCGTCGCAGATCAGCCAGTGCCTGCTTGCTCGACGGACCGAAGTGGTGCGCCAGCTCGTCGTACTGCATGAACGTGCTGTAGATGACCGGCACGCCGAGATAGACGTCGAGCAGGATCGCCATCGTCTGCAGCTCGCGGACGACGACGTTGCTGAGGATCCGGATGAACGGAAAGATTCCCTCCGAGTGCGTGGCGCGTCCCGCCAGCTCGCCGCGCGCCCGCTCCCATTCCTCCAGCAGCCACTCGAACGCGCCCTGGAACACCATGCGCGCCATGCGGATCGGGTGCAGCAGCATGAGCAGGCCCATTCGGGTCCCGCCAAGACGGCGATACACCGACATCTTCTCGCGTGTCGCAACCGTGAAGGCGACGGTCTGCGCGTCGCCGTCCAGGAGATTCACGTAGCTGGAGCCGCCCGCGAGCGCGCCCGGCGAGCGAATGCGGTCGCGAATGTACTGCACGCCATGCGGCGCATTGCAGGTGATGACCCGCCGCGCCGACTTGTCGTAAAAACGGAACGCGGGGATGCCGTCGTTCTCGCCGTGAAACATTCCCGCCTGGCAGTACGGCGTCGCTGATGGTAGGCCGCAGAACCATCGCCTCAGCGCAAATCCTTCGCGCAGAAGCCGCGTGATGGTAGGGCACAAGCCAAGCTCGAGGGCGCGACGCAAATCCGAATACGCCAGCGCGTCGATCTGGAGCATGATGAGCCCGCGCTGAGGCGGACGCGCCCTTTTTTCGCGCGAGAACAGCCGGTACTTCGTGCGATAGTACCATCGCAGAAGTGGGCCGGCACGAGGTCGCGCCCGGCGCTCGACTATGCCAGGTGGCGCTCTATCTGGCGTAGGAGCTCGACGATTGGGACGGGCTTGAGCAGAACATCCGCGCAGCCCGCTTCCAGACAATTGCGGCGTGATTTGGCGTCGTTGTGGCCGGTCATCGCCAACGTCACCCGTGGGAGCGAGCCTCGTTCCCTGAGGGCCTGCATGATGTCCAGGCCGTTGCCGTCGGGTAGGGTCAGGTCGAGCAGCATGACATCGGGGCGCACTGTGGCCCCCAGCTGTACCGCCTCGGCGATCGTCGAAGCTGCGTCGACATCATACCCGGCATCGGCGAACAGCACTTTGAATGCGTCGACGATGAGCGCGCTGTCCTCGACGATCAGAATTCGTGCGGCCATCAATCGGCTGCGGGATGCAAGGGCAGGGTGAAGAAGAATCTGCTTCCTTTGCCCAGCTCGCTTTCGACCCAGATCGATCCCGAGTGCAGCTCGACGAGCTTCCGGGCGATCGCCAGTCCCAGGCCGGTCCCGTGATGGGGACGCGACGGCGAGGCATCCACCTGCGCGAACTCGCGGAAGATCAGCTCGTAGTGATTGAAGGCGATTCCACGCCCGGTGTCGCCAACCTCGACGCAGACGTTCTCGCCATTGCGACCGCGCCGGGAGAACGCGATCCAAATGCGTCCTCCATCGTCGGTGAACTTGATGGCGTTCCCGATCAGATTCACCAGCACGTGCTTGATCTTGTCGCGGTCGGCGTAAATCGGCGGCAGATCGTCGCCGTTATACCGCTCGATGGTGAGATGTTTTCTCGCAGCGAGTGCCTGATTGAGAACACGGACCTGGTCGGCGAGCTCGGGCAGGGAGAACTCTGTCCGCACGAGGCTGATCTGATCGCTGGCCGAGCGCACGTAGTTGAGAATCTCGTCGATCATGTCCAGAAGCTGGTGGCCGCCGCTCAGGATTCCGCCGACGCTGTCGCGCTGTTTCAGATTCAGCTCGCCAAGCATGCCGTCGCGCAGGATCTCGGCGTGCGTGATGATGGCGGCCAGTGGCGTGCGCAGGTCGTGCGAGATGTTGGAAAGAAACTGCGTCTTCAGCGCGTCGCGGGATCGGAGCTCGTCGATCGTGCGCTGCGACTCCTCTGACATCTGCTCGAGCGCTGCTATCCGCCTGCTCAGCCCCTCCGACGCTTCCTCGTCTGGCATGGTCATATTGTACTTGCCGTCACATCCGTTGCCAACGTCTCGGATTCAACGGAATCGAGCAGCTGCTGACGTCGCAGCAGCGACCAGTATCGCCCGCGTGCCGCCATCAGATCGGCGTGCCGTCCCTGTTCCACGACTGCGCCCTTTTCCAGCACGATTATCCACGAAGCATCGCGTATGGCGCTGATCCGGTGCGACGCGATCATCGCCGTGCGTCCTGCCAGCGCCTCCCGCAGCGCCCGCAGAATCTCCGCCTCGGTGTGCGTGTCGACGGCAGACAAAGCGTCATCCAGCAGGACGATTCCGGGCTTTCTCGCCAGCGCGCGGGCCAGCGATGCTCTCTGTTTCTGACCGCCTGAGAGGTTGATGCCCCGCTCGCCGAGAATTGTCTCGTACCCGCCGGGAAATGCCGAGATCGTTTGGTCGAGCTGGGCAACGTTGGCCGCCCACTCCCCGGTTTGGGTCAGCCCGCTGGTTCCATACGAAAGGTTGGATCCGATTGTCTCGCTGAAGAGCAGGCTTTCCTGGGGGACGAATCCGATTTCCCGACGGAGCTCCGCGGGGTCGACGTTGCGTGTGGCAATTCCATCGATCAGGATTTCGCCTTCCTGCGGATCGTACATCCGCGGGATCAGGTCGATGAGGGCGCTCTTCCCGCTGCCGGTCGCTCCTACCACGCCAAGGGTTGCTCCGGCAGCGACGCTGAAGCTCACGTTGCGCAAAACCCAGCGCGGCTCACCCGGCGCATCGGTCGGGTAGTGAAATCCGACATTGCGGAATTCGATCGTGCGTCCGGTTCGCGTCGGCGGGAGATGTTGGCGCGGCTCGGCCGCCGTGATGCGCGGTCCGACGTTGAAGATCTCCGCCAGCCTGCCCATCGATGCTTCTCCGCGCTGGAAGAGATTCACCACCCACCCAAGCGCGATCATCGGCCAGGTGAGCATCGTCAGGTACAGCCCGAAAGCGACGAACGATCCGACGGAGATCGTACCGTTGATCGTGAGTGCGCCGCCGGCCCCCAGCACGATCACCGCGCCCAATCCGCCAAAGAACGCGAAGAGCGGATTGAGCGTCCCCCACAGCCTGACGAGGGACATGTTGAGTGTCAGGTATTGGTCGTTGAGCGCGCCGAACCGCTCTACTTCGGCGGCCTCCTGGCGGTAGGCGCGAACGATCCGTGCTCCGGTCAGATTCTCCTGGGCGTGCGTCGTCAGGGCGGAGAAGTGCTCCTGGACGGCCTCAAAGCGATCGTGGATCGCCTTCCCCATCCTGATGGTAAGAATTGGCAGGAAGATCGTCGGCAGTAGCGCCAACAGAGTCAGCTTGACGTCGATGCGCAGCATGAAATACAGTGCGAACAGCCCACCGAAGATCGTATTCGTGAGGTACATGACGGCTGGGCCGAGCGCCATCCGCACCGCGCCCAGGTCGTTGGTGAGGCGAGCCATGATGTCGCCCGTGCGGGTGTGTGCAAAGTAGGCGGAGTCGAGCGTCTCCAGATGTGTGAAGAGATCGTTGCGGAGGTCGTACTCCATCCAGCGGCTGACCCCGTTCATCAGCTCACGCATTCCGTATCTGAAGGCGCCACCGACGATGGCGGCGAGCACGATGATTCCACTCAGCTGCCAGATCGTGCGAATTGGCGCTCCCGCGCTGATCGCATCGATGGCTCGTCTCAGCACCCAGGGGATTACACTGGTAATTGCGGATGACGCCAGTACGATCAGGAGCCCGGCTGTAAAGGGGATCCAGTACGGCTTGTAATATGGCGCAGCAGTCCGAAGGTGCTTCATATTGTGTACACGCAAAGCAGGCAGCCCAAACGGCGCATCTTCATATTTGGCATGTGGATTGCCGTCTACAACTATTCATGAGCTTGGTTTAAACCAGGCCCTAAAAGGGAGGAGGCTTCATGGTGCAATATATTCCGCGGTTGAACGCAACGCTCGCGCTGTCGTTCGCACTTTTCGTCGGTGCATGCGCAAAGACCGACACCAATACCGCGGCTGCTGATTCCGCGCTCAACAAGGATATTCAGCTGGCGAACCGCGACACCGCGGCGCAGCCGGCGCTTACCGACGTTCCGGCGAGCTCCACCGCGCCCGCGCCGGTTGCGGTTGCTCCGAAACCGACAACGTCGAGACCTTCGACCTCGACGAGCCGGCCCACATCGCGGCCCAGCACGAGCACGTCGGGCGCCAGCAGACCCACGACTTCAGTCACTGCCAGCGGTAACACTGTAACCCGCACCGCCGCCGGCAGCGGGAGGCAAGTCGGAACGATTCCGGCCGGGTCAACTCTCAACCTCGCGTCCAACGACCGGATCTGCACCAACACCAATAAAGTCGGCCAGCGCTTCAACGCCACGGTAACCAACGCGATCACCGGCTCCAACGGCGCGGTGATTCCGGAGGGCGCGACTGCTACCGTCGAAGTGACGGAGCTTAAGCGCAGCGAGAACGTAAACGACAACGTGGTGATGGGCTTCCGCGTCGTCGCCGTGAGCTTTGGCGGGCACACCTATCCGGTGAGCGCCACCACCAGCTACGCGCAGGTCGACAGGGTCAAGAATCAGCCGAAGAGCAAGGACGTTCAGAAAGTCGCCGGCGGCGCGGCTATTGGCGCTATCGCCGGACAGATCCTCGGCAAGAGCACCAAGTCAACGATCATTGGAGGCGCGATTGGCGCCGCCGCCGGCGCTGGAGCCGCAGCCACCACTTCCAACTATGAAGGCTGTGTGAGCTCTGGAGGCAAGATTACCGCTACGCTCAACTCGTCGACTCAGGTTCAAATCTGAGGAGCCCCGGCGGTATAAAAAAACCGGCGTGAGAGATCACGCCGGTTTTTTTATCCTAGTATCCGACCGCCGCTCCGCCGCGACCGCGCGGATCATCCATTCCTTCGTAGCCACCCTTCACCCGCATGATCGAAGCGGCGGCCGCGACCCCGCCTCTCTCGTAGACGAAATGCCCCATGTCGCCGAGCCGCGCGACAACGGCCTGGTCGAATCCCCCCGGTTCGAGCTGGATGGAATCGGGCAGAGACTGGTGGTGCATTCGCGGCGCGCTCATCGCGTCCGCCAGCGACATTCTATGGTCGATGACGTTCAGGATTATCTGCGACGTCGCCGAGATGATGCGCGGACCGCCACGGGCTCCGGTTACCAGCAGCAGCTGTCCCTTCGGATCGAGCACGATCGTCGGTGACATTGCGCTCAACATTCTCTTGCCCGGAGCAATCGCGTTCGCCGAGCCCTGAATCAGGCCGAACATGTTCGGCGTGCCGGGCTTGCTGGTAAAATCATCCATCTCGTCATTGAGAAAGAATCCGGCGCCGGTCACGAATACTCCGGATCCGTAGAGATCGTTGATCGTCGTGGTCGTCGCCACCGCGTTGCCGAAGCGATCGACGACAGAGTAATGGGTGGTCTCGTTTCCCTCGCGAAGCGGGGACGCCAATTGCGTCGTGGGGTCAGCGCGGTTGCGCGAGATCGTTTTTGCGATGGCGCGCGCGTAGGTCTTGCTCGTCAGCTCCGAGGGAATCTTCACGAATGCCGGATCGCCAAGCTTCGAGTTGCGATCGATGAAGGCGCGCTGTGATGCCGACGTGACGGCGTGGATCTCGTCCGCGCTGCCGAACGGCGCGGGCCGCGAGTACGCTTCGAGGATGTTGAGCATCTCGGTAACCGTCGTTCCGCCGGATGACGATGGCGGCATCGATATGAGCGAGTAGCCCCTGTATGTGCTCCTGATAGGCTCCCGCCAGACCGGACGATACCGCGCCAGGTCCTCTTTCGTGATCAGGCCGCCGCTACGCCGCATCTCGGCGGCAATCGAATCGGCGATACTCCCGCGATAGAAGGCGACCGCGCCTGAGTCGGCGATCAGCTGGATCGTTCTCGCCAGCGTCGGTTGGCTGAACCGCGTTCCAATTGCGGGCGCCGCATCGTTCCTGAGGAACGTCGAGCGGCCCGCAAAGTTTTCTATCCGGTACTGGGCGTTGGCGACGGAGCGGTTGAACACCGAATCGACGATGAAGCCCTGCGCGGCAAGTTTCAGCGCCGGGCCAAGAACCGTGGCGATCGGCAGCGATCCGTACCGACGATGCGCCTCCAGCATTCCAGCGACCGCGCCCGGTACGCCTGACGCCTTGGGGCCGATAACGCTCTCGCCCGTCAACTTGCCATCGGCCGCTACGTACATATCGCGGCTCGCTGCTAGTGGGGCAGCCTCGCGGTAATCGAGCGCCGCCACGCGCCCATCCGCCATCCGGACCACCATGTATCCGCCGCCGCCGAGGTTGCCGGCCTCCGGATACGCGACCGCCAGCGCAAACCCGGTGGCGACGGCCGCGTCGACAGCGTTGCCGCCCTGCTTCAGTATTTCAGCGCCGGCCTCGGATGCGAGACGACTGTTGCTGGCGACCATTGCGTGCGGCGCAAACGACGCTGCCGCACCGGACGGAAACCGCCAGCTCGCCGGAAATGTCGCACGAACTCGCGCGGGAATCGCCGGATCATCAGGGGCGCGCAGGAACGGCGCGGCGGCGATCGCAAAGAGCGATGCGCCAAGGACCGCGCTGGGAACAACAAATCTCTTCATAGTGTCAGCTATCGCCGGAAAGAGCGCTGGCCGAATCCCATCCGCAGCTGGATGCGCAGTCCAGGCATCGTGTTCGTATTGCTCACCCCGTTCGAATTTCCGTTTCGCTCGTGCAGCGCGATGCTCCAATCCCAGATGACATCCAGATTCGTCCGGTCGTTGAAGCCGTATCCGAGACCCCAGTCGAACGTAAAGAGCGGATCGATGTTGTTTCCACCAGCCAATTCGGCCCCGTCGGAATCGCGCTTGAGATTGTTGTAGGCGACTATTCCCGCTCCCGCTTCGACAACCGAGTGCAGTCCCGCGCCCGATCCGTAATGCAACATTCCGAGCAGCGTCATCATGTCGAGATGCGCATTGCAGCCCGCCGTTCCGCAGCGCGTTCCCGAAACCCCTCCCGGCAGTGGCGTGGCCAGCGTGCTGGAATAGACGAAGGGAACTTTCGCGTAGGTGCCGGAGATCCCGAATGACGAGCCGTTGGTGTATCCCTTCTCCAGCGAAGCCCGATATTGCAGGTTGGTGGAATTGCCGAAGTTCCAGGTGCTCCCCGTCGAGCCATCGTTGACGCCATCACCGCGCACGCCGCCGAACCCGCCCGACACCCAATAAGCCGCATCGGCGGAGAACACCCGCTGCCGCCGTTGGGCGCTCACGCTGGTCGCCGCAAACATCACCATCAAAAAAGCGAGCGAAATTCGCCTCATCATCATTCTCCAGAGTTGTCTTGCAATCGGCGCGACGCGTCGGGTATGTTTGGTCGTGCCTCCCCACAGCGTCCTCGGCGACACATTGATGCGAGCAGCGACGCCTTAATGCTGGATCCCCGCGAAACGGAGCGCCGCAACCCGCGTACCGCCTCGATCGATCTCGCATCCCCCCTCGAGATCGTAGACCTGATAAACGCTGAAGATAAGAGAGTTCCCGATGTCGTGGCGACTCAGCGCGAGCAGATCGCCCGGGCTATCGAGCTGGCTGAGGCGACCTTCCGCAAGGGAGGACGACTGTTCTACGTGGGCGCGGGCACATCCGGACGCCTTGGCGTGCTCGATGCAAGTGAATGTCCGCCGACCTTCGGCACCGATCCCGAGATGGTGCAGGGAATCATTGCCGGCGGACTGCCCGCGCTGACGCGCTCTCAGGAAGGCGCTGAAGACATCGTGGAGAACGGAGCACTCGTCATCGACGAGCACAAAGTCAACGAAAAGGATTTCGTGATCGGAATCGCTGCATCAGGAACCACTCCGTACGTCCGCGCCGCGCTCGAGCGCGCTGCCAGCCTCGGCGCCAGCACCGGAATCGTCGCCTGCTCGCCGCCGCCGGCGGATCTCGTCGCGCGCGTCGATGTGACAATGCTGCCGATCGTCGGCCCCGAAGTCGTCACCGGATCGACCCGGATGAAGGCGGGCACAGCAACCAAGCTGGTGCTCAACACGATCACCACTGGCGCGATGATCAGGCTCGGAAAGACTTACGGCAATCTGATGGTCGACCTTCGCGCCACCAACAACAAGCTGGTCGATCGCAGCCAGCGAATCGTGATGGAAGTGTGCGGCGTCTCACGGGAAGAGGCTACCAGGCTGCTGGAGCGCGCCGGAAAGAGCGTCAAGCTCGCTATCGTGATGCAAAAGCGTGGAGTCAGCCGCGAGGAAGCCGAGACACTGCTGGTGGACAACGGCGGCATAATCCGCCGGATCACGCAGGATGCGCCACCACCGATCAGAGAGAAATAGCATGGCATCGGGCGTCGTCGTCGGCTTGATGTCGGGAACTTCGCTCGATGGAATCAGCGCCGCCGTGGCGAGGTTCACCGATGCCACCGATGGTCGTATCGAGGTCGATCTGCTCGCATATCATTCGCGCTCTTACTCAGCCGCCGAACGCACCCGCCTGAGCGGCGCTCTCGGCGGCGGAACTCCCGCCGAGTACTGCCGGCTCAATTTCGATCTTGGCGCCTGGCTCGCGGACGGCGCGATCCAGGTGATGGCGGAGGCCGGCGTGGCGCGAGAGGATATCAGCGCAATTGCATCCCACGGCCAGACGATCTGGCACGAGCCCGGGCATTCCACCTGGCAAACCGGCGAGGCCGCCGTCATCGCCGAGCGCACCGGAATCGATGTCATCAGCGACTTTCGCGTGCGCGATGTCGCCGCCGGCGGGCAGGGAGCGCCGCTC
>DASYIM010000151.1:0-15492 GCA_035997625.1 Gemmatimonadaceae bacterium | reverse complement strand
CGTGATCAGCGCTACTCTCCCCGAGTCATCGGGCCGCCGCGGGGTGTTCGCGCGCGCGTTGCTGGGCGATGCTTACCGCGCCCTGGATCGCGTCGGTGCCATCGACGCGGAGGACGCGGACCGTCTCCGCGAGCAGGGCGTCCGTGCCGAAAGAATCAGCGTCACCGGCGACACGCGCTACGATCAGGTCTGGACCCGAGCGCAGCGACCGCCTTCTGCATTGGTCCAGTCGCTCCGGTCATCGCGTCCGACGCTCGTGGCCGGATCCACCTGGCCCACGGACGAAGCCCACCTGCTCCCGGCATGGAAGCGAATCCGCGACAAGATCCCCGATGCCCGGCTGATCATCGCTCCGCACGAGACGAGCGACGCTCATCTCCGATCGATCGAGGCATGGGCGCGCTCAAGCGGCTTGAGTCTGGCGCGTCTCGATGCATCGAGCGCCTCCGGCGCCGATGTCATTCTCGTCGATCGCTACGGAGTGCTCGGAGATCTCTACGCGCTCGCCGATGTGGCGTACGTCGGAGGCGGATTTCATCCCGCGGGACTGCACTCGGTGCTCGAGCCGGCCGCCTTCGGCGCTCCGGTACTATTCGGGCCGCGCAATGAGAAAAGCAGAGATGCCGCCAGGCTCGTTCAGGCTGGCGGGGGCGCCGTGATCAAAAGCGCCGTCGACCTTTCGATTCGCTTGAATGACTGGCTCGGCTCGAGCGCCGCACGCGAAGCTGCCGGCTCCTTTGCGCGAAAAACGGTTGAGAACGGCCTTGGCGCAGCAGAGCGATCCTACGAGCTGGTGACTACTTTGCTCCCTCGGCGAGCGCAGGCGCCGGGTGCATGGGCGGGCGGTACGTAACAGCGCTCGTACTCGGCTTGTGCACGAAAAAGCCCTGGACCAGGTGGACCCCGAGGGACTTCACCATCTCGAATTCCTCCTTACGCTCGACCCCCTCGGCGATGACCATCGCGCCGTGCTCGTTGGCGAACCGCACCATCGTCTCCACCAGATTCTGCTTGATGAAGTTCTGATCGATGCAGTTGATGAGCGACATATCAAGCTTGATGAAGTCAGGCTCCAGATTGGCGATCGATCCAAGACCTGCATAGCCGCTTCCGGCGTCGTCGACAGCGAAGCGATAGCCGGCGTCGCGGAACTCCTTGAGGCGGCCGCGAAACTTCGGATAATCCTTGATCGCGGTGCGCTCGGTGATCTCGATCACGACGCGCGTCGGATCCTTGACGTTGAGCGCGCTGACGTCGAACGAGGGATCGGCGAAGTCGGCGGGATCGACGTTCATGAAAAGGAGCTCGCCGTCCTTTAGAAGCTTGCCCATGCCCTCGATGGCCCGGTCGCGACAGAGGCGGCTCAGATCCCAGATCAGGTCGGACTGCGCCGCGATCTCGAACATCACTTCCGGGCTTCTCATGCTGCGCATCGTTCCGCGCGCAAGCGCCTCGTAGCCGAACACCTTCTGGCTGTCGGTGATGACGATGGGATGGTATTCGATGTAGAGTCCGCGGTCGCGGAGCGTCTCGCGCAAATCGGAGAGTTTCTTAGCCTGCTCCCGGTGCTCGAGGCTCTTCGATGCGTTGGCTGCCTCGCGGATGCCGCGATAAATCTGGCGTTCGAGTCTGAGCTTGGGATTGTAGACCACCAGCGCGCGGCCAACGAAGATGTCGAAGAGCGCGGCAATGTCCTCGCCGTGCACGCGCTCGATTTCGTACGAAACCGCCTCCTTGAGCCCAGCGGTCAGCTCCGTGATCTCGGCGTCCGTCGCGGCCGGTGTGTCATCCTGCGGGATGTGGAAGAAGACGAAGTCATCATCGTTCGGAAAAGTCACCATCAGCTTCGATGATGCGAGCGGACTCTTGCTGAGGAATTCCCGCATCGCCTCGCCGGTCGTTTCCAGAACGCTGTCGAGCTTCTCCCAGCCGTAAACCTCTTCGATCTTGGAGTATCGGTCGAAGTTGAAATACAGGATGACGATCTCTCCGCGGTCCTGGACCGACTTGCGGACGCTGTCGATCGTGGCAGCGACGGTCGGCAGGCGCGTCAGAGAGTCGCGCAGCAGCTGATGATAGTCCACGCTCAGCGACGCGAGGCGGTGGATGAGGTGCCGGTGGCGGCGTTCGGAGCCAGCAGCTTGACGTTTCGCTCTACGGTGGCGGCGAGCCGCGAGAGCTCGAATGGTTTCTCCACGAAATCGTCGGCTCCGGTCTGCAGTGCCTGGCGCTTGTTGACCCAATCGTCGAGCGCGGTAACCATCACCACGCGCACGCTCTTGCCAAGCGTTGGGTGCTGTTTCATTTCGCGGCAGACCTGCCAGCCATCGCGCCCGGGCATCATGACGTCGAGCAGTACAAGCGCCGGCTTTACTTCGGCGAACGCTTTCAGCGCATCGTCGCCGTTATAGGCAACAGTGATCGGGAACCCGCGCGCCTCGAGATAGTCTCGAATGATGTGAGCGTTGTCCGGGTTATCGTCGACTACCAGAATCGGTGGATGTGAGGTATCTGCCATAAGCGATTGTCTGAAATGATGTTATGGCCCTTTCGGGGGCAATTCGCAAGCCAGCGACAGATCAGTACTCCCCCTCAAACTACTCTGAAGTATACACAGCCGGCTTGACAAACTTTTGCACCAACGCCACGCTAAGAGGGCCTAAACGATTCGAGACTCATTCGATGGTGCCAGTCAAATTTGTCGTCCCCGCGATTGCTCTGATCGCGGCTGCCCTTCAGAGCCAGCAGCCCGCCCAAACCGCGGCAGCCGAGCCGACTATCGCCGGCACAGTGAAAGACGCCGGCGGACTTCCGGTTGCCGACGTAGAGGTCGGCGTTGTTCATGGCGAGCGCCTGCAACAGTTCGTCACCACCGCAGCGGACGGAAAGTTCCTGATCACCGGCGTACCGCGGGGCGTTGTTCCGCTGCGAATCCGCCGTCTCGGATACACCATGCGGTACCTCGAAGTCGACACGCGCCTTCCCGCCGCTGCCGCGATGGACATTGTTTTGAAAACCGCGCCCAGCGAGCTGGAAGAGGTCGTCATCGCCGGCGTCCGCGAGGAGGGAAAGCTCCACGAATTCTACGAGCACAGGGCGCAGCGGGGAGCATTCGGAACGTTCTACGTGCAGGATGACATCAGAAAGCTCGGCCCCGCGCAGCCCAGCGACCTGTTCCGCACCATTCCCGGAATGGTCATCAGCAGCGGTTCCGGCGGGAATATCATGCGGATTCGCGGCTGCCAGCCGATGGTGTGGGTGGATGGATCGCGCGTCCCCGGCGCAGAGCTGGATGAAGTCATTCATCCGTCGGAGATCGCGGCGATCGAATTTTACGCCTCCAACGCTGGTGTGCCGCCCCAATACATGGAGCGCGGCAATCGCCTTTGTGGCCTTGTTCTCGTCTGGACGAAAACGCAGTAAGAAGCATCGTTGTCAGATAAAAAAAAAGCCTCCCGATCACGGGAGGCTTTCCTTTTTTCGTGGTGCCTTGTTTCTACCGCACGCCGCAGGTCGCTCCCGGGTACGTCGGAGCCGCGGTTGGGTTCGAGTCCCAATACATCCGGGTCGTGAAATCGTCGGCGCCCTGCCGTGTTACTGCCACGTCGAGGTTAGCCGAGTTCACGGAGTGTTCTCTGATCGAGTACTCATACCGGCGAGGCACCGTCCCGATTACAGCGGCGGGTCCGGGCTTCACCGTTACTGGGATACAAGTCCGACGCCACTCTGCCCAGGCCTCGACTCCATCGGTGTAGAGAGCGATCCATTTCTGAAGCGCGATCTGACGAAGACCGGCCACGCCACCCTGGTAGGCAATCGCTGGATTCGCGAGGTAAGCAGCTATCGCGACCGCGTCGGTCACGCCCCACTGAGCCATCGAAGCCTGGATACCCTGCGTGTAGTACGTCGCCGCGCTACCCGCGATCCAGCCACGCTCGGCCGCCTCGGCCAGGGTAAACTGAACCTCGGCGTAAGTCAGAACGAACGACGGGAAGCTTGCTCCGGTCAGGCCAGTGCAGCCGTTGCAGAAGCGATTTGTCGAATAAAACACCCTTCCCGGCCGTGACGACGTGAGAGACCAGGTAGCGGCCTCACCCGCAGTCAGCGCGTTCGGCATTCCCGCGTACTGCGGCGGGTTTACGGGACAACCGGTGCCGCTCGGATTCTGGAAGCAGAGGGTTGGCTGCGCGTAAACGGACACGCGCGGATCGTTGACCGGGAGCATCTGGCCCATGAGGCGATCCGACAGCCGGTGATCATCGCGAGTCCGGTTGTTCACTGCCCACGGATTGTCGTAAATACCATCGCCCGGCCATTTCATCTGGGCGTTGTCGGCGTTGGACGCAATCAGTCCGCCTGGCGCCGTCATGGCCGCATTGATCTGGGCCTGCGCCGTCGCGGGATCCTTGTTCGCCAGACGCATGGCGTGACGCAGACGGAGCGAATTGGCGAAGCGCTCCCACTTCAGAGTGTTACCGCCGTAGATCGGATCCGCTGCACCAAGGGTCGCGCCACCACCCGCAGCCATCGCCGTTACAGCTCCACTCAGATCAGCAAAAAGTCCCGTATAAATGTCCTTTTGCGCATCATAGGCCGGCTGAATGACGGCATCGGCGTAGTCACCCTTGAGCGCCTCCGAATACGGGACATCGCCCCAGGTATCGGTGACGTAACCGAATATCAGGCTGCGCATGATCTGCCCAGGGCCCCACAAGAGCGGCTGATTGCCCGCTTTACCGGCATCGATCACGGCCTGGAAATTCTTGAGCTCCTGCGCGTACGTGTTGATGAAGCTGCCATCGGTGACGGTGCCATCGAGACGCGCGTACGCATCCTCATCCGGGTACTGAACCTGGGCGAGGTGCTCCGCCGTCAGCACCGGGCCGCGCATGTTGGTGGGATTGCTCCCATACCAGCGTTGCATCCCGATGCGGGTGGCGTAGGTGAACACCGCTTGCGGCGGTGCTGAAGTTGGATTGTTCGGATTATCGTTGACTTTTATCAGCTTATCGGTGTTGCAGCCGCTCAGTCCGAGCAGCACTATCGCACCGACGCTGGCAAGTCCAAGGCTTTTATGCATCATTTTTCGTCTTAGCTCCAGTGAGGGGTGCTTACGGAACGATCCTGATGTTGAATCCGATGCTGCGCGGATTCGGCGACATGTTCACCTCGATTCCCTGATCGTTCCTGCTGCTGTACGCGAATTCCGGATCGATGTTCGGGACGTTGGTCCACATGAGGAGATTCCGCCCCGTCAAGGCGATGCTCGCGGCATGCGCTCCCATCACCTTGCCCGCCCAGGTTGCAGGCAGGTTGTAGCCAAGCCTCAGCTCGCGGAACTTCACGTAGCCGGCATCATAGACGTACCGCTCAGTGTATCCGAACAAGCCGTGGTAGTAGTCTTCCGCGGTGATCGGCGTGGTGTTCGGCTGCCCGGTCGCGATATCGATTCCATCGACGACTATTTTCGGATTGTCCCAGTCGACTTCACGGCCCTTCACGGTGTTCGACAGCACGCCGGCATATTCGCCGAACATGTTGGTGACGCTGTACAGTTTGCCGCCGTGTTTGACGTCGAAGAGCGTGTTGAGCGACAGATTTCCAAATGTGAACTGGTTAGACCAGCCACCTGTCCACTTCGGCTGGATGTTCCCCAGCACAGAAAGGCTGTTTTCTCGAACAGGGAATCCGCCGTCGACTTGGATGTTTCCATCAGCATCGCGCGCGTACCGGTAGCCGCGAATGGCGCCGTAGGGCTCGCCTTTGCGGGCCTCGACGACTACGTCGCCGAATCCACCGCTTCCCAGCACGATCGTTTCTACACCAGGCGCGAGGTCGACTACCCTGCTTCGGTTCTGAGCCCAGTTGAACGTGGTGTTCCAGCCGAAACGCGGCGACTGGGCCAGGTTCAGCGTCAACAGCGACTCGAACCCCTTGTTGCTGATCTCGCCGGCGTTCACCCACTTTCTGTCGAAGCCGCTGGCGCCGGAAATCTCGACGTCGAAGATCTGATTACGCGTGGCTTTCGAATACCAGCTGGCGTCGAGAACCACGTGGTTTCCAAACATGGAGGCCTCGGCACCGATCTCGTCGGACCGGGTGAGCTCCGGCTTGAGATTGGCATTGGCCAGTCTGGTGTCCAGGCTATACTGCGGCTGAGATGCAAACCTTTGCGAGCTGCCCAGGTACACAGGAACGAGTGAATAGACAGGCGCATCGCTGCCCACTTTCGCCACCGCAGCGCGGAGCTTGAGCGAGTTCAGCACCCTGCCCTGCATGCTGGGTATCGCATCCGAGAGCACTATGGAAGTGTTGAAGGACGGATAGAAGTAGGAATTGGCGTTCGATGGCAGCGTTGACGACCAGTCGTTGCGCGCAGTTCCCTCTACCGTCCACCAGTCTTTGATCGTGAATGCCGCGGATCCGTAAACCGACTGCACCTGCCGGCGCTCGATGGTCTGCGCGACCGTCGGCGCAATCCCGGCGTTCGACGGATTGTAGACGTGCGGTACTACTATTCCAGCGGTCTCCTGGCTTTGAGTGTTGTAGTACTCGCGCCGGAGTTGGCCACCAGCCACCGCGCTCAGCTGCAGCCAGTTGGAAAGCTGACGGTTGCCGGTGAGCGTCAGATCGGTGTTATTGTCGTTCCGGTAGTCATTTACGAAGCGGAACCCGCCCGCATATGCCTGGTTGATGAATGACTCGGCGCCCTGTGCGTAGAGCTGCTGAACTCCGAGGCGGTAAATGTCGGAGCCTGTCCGCAGCATTGCGTTGACGCCTTCAGCAAGCTGGTAGTTCGCGGAGATCGACCCGATCAGGCGATCGCGATCGTCCGTCTGCGGATTCTCTTCCATCACCCAGTACGGGTTGTTGTGGTAGCTGTAGTTCCAGTTGAACTCGCGGTTAGCGGGACCGCCATTGGTGGCGCCGCCCTTCGAGAAGTCCCGCAGCGATTCGGTATTAACCTGCCGGCCGAACCAGTTGAACATCGACTGGAGCGGGTTTCTGCCCGAGTAGCCGACGCCAGGCCGGTTGCGTCCGGAATTGTGGATGTACTGAACCGAGCCGTCGCCGGTCAGTTTCGAATTTGCGCGGAAGGTGCCGCTCAGCGAAGCAGTGCGACGCTGGAACATGTTGTTCGGGAACACACCGTTGATGTTGTCGCCGCCCAGTGAAAGCCGCCCAAAGGCGCGGTCACTCCCGCCGCTCACCCCCACCGTGGTCGTAGCAGTAACGCCGGTCGCGAAGAAGTCTTTGACGTTGTCCGGGTGCGCGATCCACGGAGTTGCGGTGCAGTTGGACGTGCCGGCGCCAGGGCTGTCGAACTGACAAATCAGCCGTCCGTCCAGTCTCGGGCCCCAGCTCTCGTCGACGCCATCGTTGACGCCGCCGTAATTGCCGTCGAACCACTCGAAGTTACCCGTTGAACCCTGCCCATACGAATTCTGGAATTCGGGAAGGATTGCCGGGCTCTCAAACGTGAGGTTTGAGTTGAGGTCGCTTTGCATGCGGCCGCTGGTGCCGCCCTTTTTGGTGTTGATGATAATGACGCCGTTCGCGGCGCGCGATCCATAAAGGGCCGCGGCATTCGGACCCTTGAGTACGCTCAAGGACGCAATGTCATCAGGGTTGATGTCGTTGAGCGCGTTCCCGTAATCGAAAGTGCTGTTGCTGGTGCCGAACGGGGCGCCGCCACGGCTCGCGTTCGATACCGGTACACCATCCACTACGAACAGTGGCTGATTGTTTCCGGTGATCGAATTCTGGCCGCGGATGATGATGTTCGTCGAGCCGCCCTGGGTGCCCGGCGACGAGATCTGTACTCCGGAGACTTTGCCCTCGAGCTGCTGCACGATGTTCTGCGCGCGGGTCTCGTTGAGCTCCGTCGAAGAGATCTGTTGCTGGGCCGTTCCGAGCCGGCTCTTCTCTCTCGTCAGACCCAGCGCGGTGACGACCACGCCCTGGAGCTCGGTCGCCGACGCGGAGAGACTGAAGTTCTGGACGACCGGCGCGCCACTCAGCGTTACCGGGGCCGAGCTTGGCTGAAAGCCGAGACGTCGGGCGGTGATTGTCACCGTCGTTCCGTTCGCGGACGCGGGGGCGGTGAAACTGTAGCGCCCCTGGTCGTCCGTGAAGCTGCCTACCTGGAGCGGGGTGATACCCACGCTCGCGCCTACCACTGGCGCTCCACCAGTGCCAGTCACCTGGCCACTGATCGTCGTTCCCTGCGCGTGGGCGAGTGCCGGGCTAAACCCGAACACGCTCGCAATCGCAAGAAAGCGATAAATCTTACCAGTCCTTCCCATACACACCTCGCAGAAAGTGAAGGGATGACACGGATCGCAACGGGAAAGACGGGACATCTATCCAGTGGCGACTATGTTTGGCCGCGCCTGTAGGCTCGCTCTTGTCAGTGAATGACAGATGCGAGGCAGATGCAGCGGGCAATACCCGACCACCCCCAGCCCGGGGATCCTCGAGAATGCCTCATTGTCCCAAACATAGGCCCGCGATTACGGCAAAGTCAACAAAAGCCGCCGATCAGGCCGCGGTCGCCTTCTCCGTCACCACACGAACCTGGTCGTTCAGGACCTGCATGAACCCGCCGTTCACATTGAAACGCTTGCTCGCTCCGCCGAGGCGCAGCTCACCGTTCCCGAGTAGAGCCATCAGGGGCGCGTGACCGGTGAGTATTCCCACCTCGCCATCGTACGCCGGCGCGATGACTGACTCCGTCTCACCTTCGAAGAGAACGGCTTCAGGCGAAATGACCGAGACTTTGAGCATTTACGAGTTCGACAGCTTTTGCGCGGTCTCGACCACGCCGTCGATGCCGCCCTGCATGAAGAACGCCTGCTCCGGATACTGATCAAACTCGCCGGCGACGAGCCGCTCGAACGACGAAATCGTCTCCTCCAGCTTCACATACTGACCCTTGATGCCGGTAAACTGCTCGGCGACCGCGAACGGCTGGGACATGAAGCGCTGAATGCGGCGCGCCCGGCCGACGACGAGCTTGTCCTCCTCGGAAAGTTCGTCCATGCCGAGGATGGCGATGATGTCCTGGAGCTCCTTGTAGCGCTGCAGAATCCGCTGCACGTCGGTCGCTACCTTATAGTGGCGGTCTCCGATGAACTGGGCGTCCAGAATTCGTGACGACGAAGCGAGCGGGTCGACCGCCGGATAGATGCCCAGCTCGGTGATCGCACGCGATAGAACGACCGTTGCGTCGAGGTGCGCGAACGCCGTTGCCGGCGCCGGATCGGTGATGTCGTCGGCGGGGACGTAGATCGCCTGCACCGACGTGATCGATCCGTTCTTGGTCGAGGTGATGCGCTCCTGCAGATCTCCCATTTCCGTCGCCAGCGTGGGCTGATAACCCACCGCGCTCGGCATGCGCCCGAGAAGAGCCGAGACCTCGGAGCCAGCCTGGGTGAAGCGGAAAATGTTGTCGATGAAGACGAGGACGTCTGAGTTCTCGACGTCGCGGAAATACTCGGCGACCGTAAGTCCCGAGAGTCCGACTCTGAGACGCGCCCCCGGCGGCTCGTTCATCTGACCATAGATCAGAGCCGCAGAGTTAATGACTCCCGACTCCTTCATTTCGAGATACAGATCATTTCCTTCGCGCGTCCGCTCACCGACGCCGCAGAACACCGACTTACCGCCGTGTCCCTTGGCGACGTTGTTGATCAACTCCATGATCACAACCGTCTTGCCGACGCCGGCTCCCCCGAAGAGTCCGATCTTTCCACCCTTCACGAACGGGGCGATCAGATCGACGACCTTGATTCCGGTCTCGAAGATTTCGGTCTTGGGCTCGAGGTTCGCGAACTCGGGCGCGGCACGGTGAATCGGCCAGCGCTCCACGTCGGCCGGTATCGGCGGACCATTGTCGACCGGATTCCCGAGCACGTTGAGGATTCTGCCGAGCGCTGCTTCGCCGACGGGAACCGTGATCGGACCGCCAGTGTCCTCGACGCTCATTCCGCGAACGACGGCGTCGGTCGAGGACATTGCGACTGCTCGCACCTGATTGCGGCCGATGTGCTGCTGTACTTCAACGGTCACGTCGATATCGACGCCGGAGTCGGACTTCTCACGAATGCGCAAGGCGTTGTAAAGCTCGGGGAGATGCTCTGACTCGAACTCGACGTCGAGCACGGGGCCGATGACCTGAACGACCTTGCCGAAGTTGTGCTTGGTCTTGGCCCCGTCTTCCGTCTTGGTCGCCTTTTTTCTCTCGGTGCGAACAGCTGTTGCCATGATTAACCCTCTAAAGCGGCGGAGCCACCGACGATCTCGGCGATCTCCTGCGTGATCTGCGCCTGGCGGGCGCGGTTGAATGTCCGGCGCAGAACGTTGAGCATGTCGCCGGCGTTGTCGGTGGCGTTCTTCATTGCCGTGCGTTGCGCGCTCTGGAACCCTGCTTCGTTCTCGACCAGTGCGCGATAAACCGAGTTGCGGACGTACGACGGCAGGATTTGAGTGAGAATGACTTCCGCCGACGGCATCAGTATGTAGTCGGGTTGCGCGCCTTTGCGCTCCGGCGGCGTCACCGGCAATACCAGCTGAGAGGTCGGCGGAGTGGAAAGCGCCGAGTTGTACTTCGAGTAAATGACGTAGACCGCGTCGATGTCGCCCGAAGCAAACCGCTCGATCAACCCATCGACGAGCTCCGCCGCGTTGGCGCCGGTCGGCTGGCCGGTGATATCCGTCCTGCCGGAAGCGACCTCGCGTCCAAGGTAGCGGAAGTAGCCCAGCCCCTTCTTGCCGACGACGTGCAGCTCCTGCTCCACTCCCTGCTCGGTCAGACGCGCGAGAAGATTCCTCGCTTCCTTGAGGATGTTGGCGTTAAACGCTCCCGCGAGCCCGCGATTGCTGGTCAGCAGAATGATCGCTGCTTTCCTGATGGCAGCAGGCTGTCGCATCAGCGGAAATTTCTCCGCCAGTTCCGGCGTGTAGAGATTGGCGATGACTTCCGTCAGCGAGTTCGCGTAGGGACGCGCGGCAACGACGCGATCCTGCGCGCGCTTCATCTTGGACGTGGCCACCATCTCCATCGTCCGCGTGATCTTGCGCGTGTTCTCGACGGACTTGATCCGCCCCTTCAGCTCACGGCCCTTAGCCATGCGTTAACGCTTCTCGGGGTTGAACTGCTTATTGAACGTGTCGATCGCCCTCTTGAGATCGGCCTCTGTCTCTTTCGACAGAACCTTGTCCGAGCGAATCCGCTGAGTGATCTGCGGGAACTGCTTCTCGACGAACTCGAGGAAGCCGCGCTCCCAATCCTTGAGCTGGTTCACCGGGATCTGATCGAGAAGTCCATTGGTCACCGCGTAAATGACCACGACCTGCTGCTCCACCGCCATCGGGCGGTACTGCGGCTGCTTCAGAATCTCGACCGTGCGCGCACCGCGCTCCAGCTGCTTCTTGGTGGCGGCATCGAGATCCGACGCGAAGGACGAGAACGCTTCCAGCTCGCGGTACTGGGCAAGGTCGAGACGGAGTCTGCCGGCGACGGAGCGCATCGCCTTCACCTGCGCTGAGCCGCCGACGCGAGAGACGGAGATACCGACGTTGACCGCCGGGCGGACGCCGGCGAAGAACAGATCTGCCTCGAGGAAGATCTGGCCGTCGGTGATCGAGATCACGTTGGTGGGGATGTATGCCGAGACGTCGCCCGCCTGAGTCTCAATGATCGGCAGAGCGGTCAGCGAGCCACCAGCCTTCTTAATGTTCGTTCCATCAACGATGGATGAGTCTTCGCTCAGCTTCGCCGCTCTCTCCAGCAGACGCGAGTGGAGGTAGAACACGTCGCCCGGGAAAGCCTCGCGTCCAGGCGGACGGCGCAGAACAAGCGAGAGCTGTCGATAGGCTGCCGCCTGCTTCGACAGATCGTCGTACACGCAGAGCGTCGGCTTTCCTTCGTCGTACATGAAGTACTCGGCCATCGCGCAGCCCGAGTAGGGCGCGATGTACTGCATGGGTGCCGGGTCAGACGCGCCCGCGACGACGACGATCGTGTACTCCATCGCGCCCGCCTGACGCAGCTTTTCCACCACCGAGGCTACGGTCGAATTCTTCTGACCGATGGCGACGTAGACGCAGATGACGCCGGTGCCCTTCTGATTGATGATCGTATCGATCGCGATTGCCGTCTTGCCGGTGCCGCGATCTCCGATGATCAGCTCGCGCTGGCCGCGGCCGATCGGAATCATGGAGTCGATTGCCTTGATGCCGGTCTGCAGGGGCTCCTTCACAGGCTGGCGGACGATGATGCCCGGAGCCTCCGATTCA
Organism: Gemmatimonadaceae bacterium; assembly: GCA_035997625.1. Taxonomy (GTDB): domain Bacteria; phylum Gemmatimonadota; class Gemmatimonadetes; order Gemmatimonadales; family Gemmatimonadaceae; genus UBA4720. The sequence goes on along the minus strand of DASYIM010000151.1, from coordinate 3,192 downwards.
ACCTTGCGACTCTTCTTGGCGTCGATCGGGCCGGCAGCATCGAGCGGACGGCCGAGTGGATCTACAACGCGGCCGACGAGCTCGGGTCCAACGGGGACTTCAAGCACGCGGGAGGTGCGGCGGACCTCGTCACCTTCCTTGAGCTGGAGATAGTCGCCCAGGACGACGGATCCGATGTTGTCTTCTTCGAGGTTGAGGGCGAGGGCAGTGATCTTCTCGCCGGTCTGGGATGACGTCACCTCGAGCATCTCGCCGGCCATCGCCTTCTGGAGGCCGTAGATGCGGGCGATACCGTCTTTTACCTCGAGGACGGTGCCGACTTCCTCGACATCGAGCTCGTGGAGGTCCGCCGCCTCGATTTCGCGGAGGAGAATGTCCTTGATTTCGCCGGGGCGAAGGATCGTGTCAGTGGCCATGATCTATGAGCTGTGGAGCGTGGTGGGCGGGAGGCAGTTGGACCGTCTCGCCGGAGGGGACTAGACTGTTTTGGGGCGCTTGTGAAAAATATCACAAGCTCCGTTTTTGGGCAACATGGTAGTCACTGGAAAAGGCGGGCCACGCAGGGAAAAGCCAAACGTACGATGCCCTGGCCAAGCCCCTACGTACGACTCCTCGTTCTGCCTTGCGCGAAACGGTCGATGAGATCCGTGGTGCGGAGCCTCGCCAGAGATGCCGGTCGGGTGCCGAAGATCCTTTGCGCGGTCACCGCCAGATGCGACGACGACGCGAAATCCAGGATCCGCGCGATGTCGCGAATGTCGTGGCCAGGATTCTTGGCCAGCTCCGCGGCGGCGATGAGACGCACCAGATCGATTACTCTCTTGAGATTCGGCGCCCCCGGTTTGGCAAAGTTCCGGCTCAGGTGCTCACGACTGAGGCCGACAGCCGAGGCCAACTCCTTGGTGGTCACCGGCCTTCCTGAGTGAGCGACGATCACATCCCACGCGGCGCGTTGGAGCGGGGTGGTGAGGCCCAACGCCTGGGGTGGCTCGCCCAGCGCCTGGCGAAAGCGGGTCGAAAAAGCGTGGGGATGCACCAGATCGCGCGCGGCGTTCTCGTCGATTCCCTCTACAATGAGATCGATGAATCCGAAGCCGGCGCTCCGTGCCGCCGCCGGCGTGTCGGAAGCCCGGAGCGGTATAATCGAAAAGAAGGGCGCGCTGGGAAACTCCGCCGCGAATGACGCCGCCTTCCAGGTGTCTTCATCGGGAGATCCAAGGTCGATTATCGCGGCGTCGACCAGAACCCGGCGAAAAACGCCGTCGAGCTCTTCGGCGGTGCGGGTGGAGATGATCTTCCATTTCCGTCTGGGAAACGCGCCGCGGACCAGCGCTCTCGCCTTCTCCCGCTGGAGGTGAACAACCAGCGTCGGCAGGTTCGAACCGTCGGCGGAAGTCATCCTCAGACGCCGGCTTCCACCGCGTCGAGGTCGGGCTTCCCTTCAATAAATTGCCGAACGATCGGATCGTGCGTGTGCTGAATCTCGTCGACCGTGCCGACCTGGCGGCATTTGCCCTCGTACAGCATGGCGATGCGGGAGCCAATCGTATATGCGCTGCGCATGTCGTGGGTGACGACGATGCTGGTAACGCCAAGGCGCTCGCGCATGCGAATCATCAATTGATCAATGATGGCGCTGGTGACGGGATCGAGCCCGGTAGTTGGCTCGTCGTACATGATGTACTTGGGCTGACGGGCGATCGCCCGTGCAATGCCGACGCGCTTGCGCATCCCGCCCGACAACTCGGCCGGAAACTTCGACTCGACTCCAGGCAGATCGACCAGCTCCAGCGCTTCGCCGACGCGCTTCATTATATCGCGCTCGGAGAGCCGTCCTTCCTTGCGCAACCCCATCGCGACGTTGTCTCCGATCGACAGGGAGTCGAAGAGCGCGGCGAACTGGAAGACGTAGCCGATTTTTGACCGTAGCTCGTACAGCTCGGCGCGCGTCAGTCGCGGCACTTCCTTGCCGTCGACCCAGACGGTGCCGCTATCGGGCTCCAGCAATCCGACGATGTGCTTGATGGCGACGGATTTCCCGGTGCCCGAGTAGCCAATGAGCACCATCGTCTCGCCTTCCTCGACTTCAAGCGAGAAGCCCTCGAGGACTTTTTTGGCGCCAAAGGATTTGTAGACGTCGATGAGCTTGATCATATCACAAAGTTGAAATTAAGCGGGGAAGGCGAAAGGGCTAGTTCGGGACTGTTGACCGAGGACTTTTTTTATTGCCTGCTGGGCGCTGACCGCTGCTGTCGCTTATCGCTGGCCGCTGCAGACGACTAGACAGATCCCCGAGAATGGAGGGGAAAGAAGTCAGCTCGCCTTCGAACGATGATGATGACGCACAACGGGATCGCATCGTTCGCCATGGCTGATTTCAAGAAGCTGCGCGTTTGGAAGAAAGCACACGCGCTGGCCCTCAATGCCGATAGAGTTTCCGCCACGATTCGGGCGGGAGCGCACAGTTCACTTCGGAACCAGCTTAACCGCGCCGCGATGTCCATTCCGACCAATATCGTCGAGGGGCGGGGCAAGAAATCAGACCGCGACTTCGCTCGCTTTCTGGGGTATGCGCTTGGCTCCGCGTGCGAACTGGAGTACCACATAATGGTAGCCCGGGATGTCGGAGCCATGTCCAAGGACGACTACAGCGCGCTTCATCGTCAGGTAATCGACATCAAGCGAATGCTCCACGGCCTGATCGACAAGCTGTCCGGGCAGTGAGGAATCCAAAACGATCTGTCCAGTCGCTTGCAGCAGCCGGCGGTAAGCGACAGCAGCGGTCAGCGCCTAGCAGGTAGAAAGACAAAAAGGGACGAGCTCTCGCTCGTCCCCTCCTTTGCTTTTTCCGGTCCTAGTTACGCCGCGAATGAACCCAGAGCGCGACCAACGTCTCCTTCGCGCAGTCTCTTGAGCGCGCGGTCACGGAGCTGACGAACACGCTCACGAATGACGCCGAACAGCGAGCCGATCTCCTCGAGCGTGTGCTCCCGCCCGCCCTCTAGACCAAAGTACAGTCTCAGGACTTTCGCATCGCGCGGCGGCAAAGTGGAAAGCGCCGTCTCGATCTCGTCGTTGAGGAAGCGGTTCATCGCCTCTTCTTCGGTGTCCGGCATCTCGTCCGCGACGAAGCGCTCGATGAGCGAGCGATCGCCTTCCGGATCCATCGGGGCATCCAGACGAACGTCGCCG
>DASYIM010000150.1:0-3551 GCA_035997625.1 Gemmatimonadaceae bacterium | reverse complement strand
TCTTTACCCCGCTCGAGGCGAAGCAGGGAGCGGCGCAAAAGATTTTTTATCTCCACGCTCCAGCCGCATGGGTCGCGTTTCTGGCATTTTTTCTGGTCGCCGTCGCCAGCGGCGTCTATCTGTGGCTCCGTGATGTGCGGCTCGATCGCTTCGCCGAGAGCTCGGCGGAGGTCGGCGTCGTTTTCACGACGGTAGTTCTGATAACCGGCCCGCTCTGGGGAAGACCGATCTGGGGGACATTCTGGGCGTGGTGGGATGTGCGCCTCGTTTCGACGCTCTTTCTCTGGTTCATCTACGTTTCCTATCTGGTGTTGCGGGGCGCGATCGAATCGCCTCCACTGCGGGCGCGCTATTCAGCCGTGCTCGGCATCCTCGGGGCGTTTCTGATTCCGTTCATTCACCTCAGCGTCTACCTGTTTGCCACGATGCATCCGATGCCGATCGTGGGAAAGCCGAGCAAGCCGTCGTTGCCCAGCGAGATGCTGTTGACATTCATGCTCGCTCTGGTCTCGTTCACGCTCTTGTACATCGCGTTCCTGCGCTCGCGATACCAGTATGCCACCGAGCGAGATGCGCTCGCTGACACCGCAGAACACGATGCCTGACACGTCCGCGTACTATCACATCGCCTATACCGTCGCGCTCGGCATCTACGCGGCCTACGCGGTGAGTCTCTACGCGCGCCGGAAAAATCTGAGGCCGCGCCAGTGACCGATCTCGATCTCGAGGCTGCCGCGCCGAGCGAAGTCTCTGATCCGGTGAACGCCCGCATCCTCGCCGTGTCGGAAGATCGAATCGCCGGCTTCGTCGAGGAGCCATTCGCCACGATTGCCGTCGCCAGCGGGCTGTCCGAAGAGGTAGTGATCGACCGGTTGCGGGCGATGCTTGCCGCCGGAGTCATTCGGCGTATCAGGCAAACGTTGATGGCGACCAATCTCGCGCCAGGCGCGCTGGTGGCGTGGCGAGTGCCCGTTGAGAAGCTTGACTCCGCGTTCAGATTCATGGTGGACGAGGATCCGTTCTCGGGGCACGTCGTGATTCGCTCCACGGACGCTGAGACCCCGGGATCGGTTTTCAGGCTGTGGACGACCCTGAAAGTGCCGCAGGGCTTCTCGATGCAACGGCACTGCGAGTTTCTGGCGGACCGAGTGGGCGCCGACGCCTTTCGGGTGATGCCTGCGAAGAGACTTTTCACGCTCGGTGTTGGTCATGTCCGCCGGCGCGGAATGGAGGCCGGCTCGCGGAGCGAAGAGCCTGGTCGTGTGCTCGACACCAATATCGTCGAGCTTTCGGCATTCGAGTGGCAGGTGTTGACGACGCTGAAGCGCGAGCTCGGCATGGACGAGATCGGACCCGGGCTCTGGTCGGGACGCGCCGCGGAAGCTGGCGTCCCGGACGAAGAATTCCTGCGGGTGGCGCGATCCCTCAGCGAGCGAGGCGTCATCGGGCGGTTCTCGACTTTTCTGGAACACATGAAGCCTTCGGTAACCGGCGAGCGAGTGACGCGCTACAACGCGCTCTTTCATTGGCGCGTTCCCGAAGGGCGGGAGCTCGACGCGGGCAAGGAGGTCGGCCGTCATCACATTCTGACCCACGCCTACTGGCGTGAAGGCGGCCCTGAGTTCGCGAACGTGAACGTCATGGCGGTCGCCCATGGCACCGACAAGCAGCTCGTGCTCGAGCACAAGGCGGCGATCGACCAGCATCTTCTGCAAGCAGGAATTCCTGTTCTGTACACGAACGTGTTCTGGGGCGGCCGCAGCGAGATCAAACCCTCTGAGATCTCGCCGGTGGAATACGCGAAGTGGGCAACCCAGACGGGCCTGGAAATGGGCTCCAACGAGAGTCGGGTGTGAGCGAAGGAAAGGTTTTCTTTGTCGGTGCGGGCCCCGGTGAGCCGGATCTGATAACGGTGCGTGGGAAGAAGCTGATCGACTCCGCCGACGTCGTCGTCTACGACGCGCTCGCCAACTCGGCGTTGCTGCCGCCCGGCGCGCGGGAAACCGGAAGGCCAGAGCTCTATTACGTCGGCAAGCGTGGCGGCGCCAAGGATTCGGTCAGCCAGCAGGAGATCAATGAGCTGCTGGTGCGCCTGGCGCGTGAAGGCAAGCGCGTGGTGCGCCTCAAGGGCGGTGATCCTTTCGTGTTCGGCCGGGGGAGCGAAGAAGCGCAGTCGATGAATGACTCGTCGATTCCGTTCGAAGTCGTTCCCGGCATCACCTCAGGCATCGCGGCACCGATTTACGCCGGGATCCCCGTCACCCATCGCGGCCTGTCTACGTCGGTGACTTTCGTCACCGGGCACGAGGATCCGGCGAAGCCACACACCCAGACCAACTGGTCTGCGCTAGCCAAGTCGGGCGGCACGATCGTTCTGTACATGGGAGTAAAGACTCTGCCGGCTATCACCAGGGCGCTCATCGAGGGCGGAATGGCGCCGGATATTCCCGCCGCCGCAATTCAGTGGGGCACGCACCCCAGGCAGCGGACCGTTGTGGCGACGCTGGAAACAATCGCCGATAAAGCAGTCGAGCAGAACATCTCGTCGCCATCGATCATCGTGATCGGATGGTCGGTCGTGCTGCGCGAGGAGCTGAATTGGTTCGAACAGCGTCCGCTCTTCGCCAAGCGCATTGTGGTCACCCGAGCCACTCAGCAGGCGCAGGCGTTGAGCGAAAAGCTGCGTGAGCTCGGCGCCGACGTCATCGAGATGCCGGCAACCCAGGTCGCGCGACTCGACCTCGCTCCCCTGCGCGAGGCGATTCGGGACTTGTCCAGCTACCAATGGCTGATTCTCACCAGCCAGAACGCGGTCTCGATTTTCTGGGAGCAGCTGCTTGGCGCGGCAAGAGACGCGCGGACCCTGGCTGGACTCCGCATCGCCGCGGTGGGACCGGCGACCGCTGGGGCTTTGCTCGAGCACGGCATCGCCGTCGACGTGATTCCTGATCGGTTCGTCGCCGAAGGATTGCTGGAGAAGATGCGTGAGCGTGACGATGTCTCGGGGAATCGGGTGCTGTACGTGACCGCGGAAGGCGCACGGGACGTGCTGCCCCGGGGGCTGACGGAAATCGGGGCCGAGGTCGTTGTTCTCGAGGTATACCGATCTATTGTCGATGGGCAGGGCGCCGCCAGACTCGCGCGCGCGATCGAGGCGGGGAAGGTCGACCTCGCGACCTTTACCTCCGGCTCGGCGGTCCGCGGATATGTCGAAGCAGTCGGCGATGATCTCGCGGCGAGAATCCCGGCAGCGTCGATCGGCACTCAGACGACCGAGGCACTTCGCGACGCGGGAATAGAAGTAAAGATCGAGGCAAAGGAATCCACCATCGACGGACTCGTTTCGGCAGTGCTCGGTGCCTTCTAAAAAGAACGCCGATCCGGGCGTCGTCAGAATCGGAACTCGCGCTTCCGAGCTGGCCCAGCGGCAGGCTCGCCTGGTGGAAAGCGCTTTGCTGGCGCGCGGCATCACCGCCGAGCTGGTGACTTTCAAGACGACCGGCGACAAGAAGCTCGATCAGCCCCTCTCCGAGATCGGCGCCAAGGGACTT
>DASYIM010000149.1:0-15912 GCA_035997625.1 Gemmatimonadaceae bacterium | reverse complement strand
TCCACCTGCGCCCGCCCCCTTTCGTCGACAACGAACACTGCCACCACGCGACCCTCTACACCCGAGCTGCGGAGTACATCCGGGTAGCGAGGGGCCGGGCTCCCTGCCACAAGAGTTACCGGTTTCTCTACCTCGTTCTCCGGAAACGCGCCTGTCGGCTCCCCGCTCACCGCGTTGCGTCCGGGCCCCGCTGGTTTCGTTGCTGGAAATGCCGGCGCCAGACGATCGCTGATCGAAGGCAGCATCGCTACATCAATAGACGGAAGTCTCGAGCTCGGAAGATCGAAATCGATCGGCTTCGGAAGTCTTGCCTCGACCGCTCCTCCGTCAGACGTCTGCGACCGCTCATGAGCCGCGATTTGCCGCGGCTGAAGATAGTCCACGCGAATCACAGCGGCCGGCTCGTGCTCCTGCACCCGTGCCTGCGCCGTCGCAAACACCGCCGCCGCGATAAGCGCGCTGTGAGCAGTGACACTCGCGACAGCGCCCCCCGGAAAGGTCTTTCTCGCGGATCTGGATTCCAGCAACGTGTCGAACATTTGCGACCCCCGGTTGATGGCGATCCAACCTGTGGGAGTCGTACCCGCGCTCCAATAGCGCGCGCGTTAAACCGGAATGAATTGCTTCTAACGAGCGCATTAGCGCTCGATTAACTACGACCGCTCAGGACTTCTGAACATCTCCGGCGAGCGGAAGCGTGACAGTGAATAAGCTCCCGCGCCCGAGCCTCGACGATGCGGTGAGCGTACCTCCGTGGGCCTGAGCTATCCACTGGCTTATCGCCAACCCGAGCCCGAATCCGCCGCGCTCCGACATCCGCGATCTCACCCGGTCCGCGCGCCAGAATCGCTCGAAGATGTGTGGAAAATCAGCGGCGGATATTCCGATACCCGTGTCCCGCACGGCAAACGTCACGTTATCGGGATGCCGGCCGAGGCCGAGCTCCACCTTTCCGCCCGCGGGAGTGTACTTGATGGCGTTGGTGACCAGGTTGAGAAAGAGCTGGCGCAGCCGCGTGCGGTCAGCCATCACCGTCGCGTCGGCGGTGAACGGAAGATTTACCGTAATACCTTGAGCCTCACCGAGTATGAGCGCCGTTTCGTAGACTTCCTGCACCAGCGGCTCAAGCTCGACGGGCTCCCGATGCAGGTCGAATCGTCCTTCATCAGCGCGGGCAAGGGTCAGCAGGCTTTCGACCAGGTCGCTCATTCTGCGAACTTCCTGCAGCGCCTCCTCCAGAGCGACCATCCGTTCGTTCTGACTGGCCGTTTCCGTCATTGCCCGCTCGACGTCGGCCCGCAGCACCGCGAGCGGTGTCTTCAGCTCATGGCTCGCGTCGGCGGTGAATCGCCTGAGGCCGGCAAACGATGTCTCCAGCCGGCCGATCATCGCGTTGAGTGTCGTCACCAGACCCGCGAAATCGGTCGTCTCCTCGCTGAGGGCGAGTCGCCGATGCAGGCTTCGTCCGTCGGTGATTGCGGCCACCTCGGTGGTTATCTCGCCCAGCTGCCGCTGGGTACGTCCAAGAAAGAGAAATGCGCCGATGCCTGCCGCCGCTATTATCAACGGGACGATGATGAGCGCATCGAACATGTACTCGGGCGGGACAGTCGTCGCGCGCGTCGCTACTGCTCCAGACGCAATACGGCTCAGGCCACTCGGCGAACCAGCCAGTGAGTGGGAGACGAAAAGAAGTTTCTCCTGCAGCGCGTCGAGCGAGAAAATCAGCGCTTCACCCGATTTCGGCAGATCACCCAGTTGCGTCTGCAGGATTACCATATCGCTTCCCTGCAAACGCAAAACATCGTTCGACCGATAAACAGCGCGTCCCTGATTGTCGACCACTACTAGGTAGCCGGGTATGGACTGCAATCGATCGATGATTTTCGGCGAAAGCGACTGAATCAGCGCCGTATCGCTCGTTGCCACCACCCGCTCACCCGATTGCTCGGCCTCGGCTATGACCCTGCCGGCGAGATCTCCCTGAGCGGCAGCGTACTGGGCGATGTCGTGGTAGACCGCGTCGTTCCGCGCGGCGAGCACGGCGAGGAACAGAGTGATGGTGACGGCGACGAGGCCTGCAACGAACGCCGCGGTGAGCTTGACGCGTGTGGAGAGCATGTCTTGTCTAGCTTGGCTTTCCGCCGGGGCCCTCTTCGCGAATCACATACCCCACGCCACGGATGGTGTGAATCAGTTTCCCCGCACTGTTTGCATCGATCTTCTTGCGTAGATGGTTGATGACGACGTCGACGATGTTGGTGCCGGGGTCGAAGTGGTATCCCCAGGCGTATTCGGTTATGAGCGTCCGGCTCATGACTCGTCCGGCGTGGCGCATCAGATACTCGAGCACCGTGTACTCTTTTGGTGTGAGCTCGATCGGCTGGCCCGCGCGCGCGACCTCTCGTGTGTCCATGTTCAAGCTGAGATCTGCGAACTTGAGCGCCGGCGCGAGGCGCGCGCGCGGTCGGCGCGAAAGAGCTTCCACACGCGCCAGCAGCTCCTCGAACGCGAACGGCTTGGTGACGTAATCGTCGGCGCCGGCGCGCAGCGTCTCCACTTTCGAGTCCACCGCATCCTGCGCCGTAAGGATCAGCACCGGCCGGTCGAAGCCGCGCGCCCGCAGGTCGTGCAGCACTTGCGCGCCGGATTTGCCGGGCAGACGCATGTCGAGGATGACCACGTCGTACTCCTCGGCGACGGCACGTGCCTCACCGTCGTCACCGTTGGCGACGAGATCGACGCCCCAGCGCTGCTCCTCAAAACCGCGCTTGACGAACTGTCCGACGGTCGGATCGTCTTCGATGACGAGGATTTTCATTGGCGCTTTGTCGTCCGTTGAAAGCAAAGGGCGGATCAGTGTCCGCCCTTTGAAAAGTTACAGTTGCGCGCGTCGCGCTTCAACGAAATCGCATCAGCGGCCAACGAGCTGTGCTGGCGGCCCCGTCACCAGGCCATTCGGCCCTGCTAGCGAATGAATCCCTGATCGGCTCGCTCAGCCGAGCGCCTTTCCTTGTGCTTCCTTGCCAACAGCGCCATCGACGCGGAGTCAGTCCGGGCTCTGATGACTGCTCCTTCTGATTGGGCAGGGCTCGCGTCCGTGTCCACGCACTTGCGCTGGTCGAAAACGGATTGCGTCGCGCATCCCGGTCGTAGCAGTGGAGATTCGGTGATTTGTGGAGGTTTCTCCGGCACGCATTTCCCGCGCGCGGCATCACCAGCAACGCAATCGGTCTCCGCGCGCGTCGCTGGACGGCGGGAGACCGAATACATGAGCGCCGCCAGAGACGAGACTGCGACTGCGAGTAGCAAGAGCGCGGTCAACAGCTCACCGATCACAAACCCTCTGGTGACTGTTCGCTTTGACCTTTCCAAAATCGTTGCTCGGCTCCCGGTCATGACACACTCCTTACCGCGACTGATTAACACCTCGTTGCACGTGCTGAGCGCGCACTGGGCGGAAACTCCGCCCAGTGCCGGGCCCGCCGTCATTTACATCAGCTCGACCCAACTCCTTGATCTGAGTTGAGCAGGAACACTGACCGCGTCCTTCGTCTTCAGGAGCGCGCACTTCGAGTAGTTGATGACCGCGTCGCCGGCAAACGCCGTCGTCGCGAGGTTCGAGTCCTGAGCCATTACTGCGCCGAACACCTTCGGATTACCACCCGCCTGGGTCTTGAACCCCTTGCGGACGATGATCACTCCGTAGAAGGTGAAGGTACCACCGAAGGTGAGGTTACCATCCGCGAGGATGATTCCCTGTCCTTGTCCGTTCAAAATTGTCGCGTCGCCGGTCAGATGAATGATCGGGAAGCGGTTCCCGCATGGGTTGGTGGGAGTATTTCCGTCGCCCCAGTTCATGTTGCTCGCCTGGCACACGCCGGCGAGTACGACCGGCAACGGAGAGTACGCGCCACCTGCCAGGGTTATAGTCGCTGCAGCAGCCAACTGGTCATAGTTAGTCGCTCCGTACTGCATGAACCACGTCGAATCGATCGTCGGATCGATCAGCACATTCGGATTGCCGGTGACCTGTCCCTGCGAATTGGCAACGTCACCAGCGTTCCTGGCAACTACGCCCGCGACCGTCGTGTCGAGAGCCGCGCAGGTCGTCCAGCCGGGAGGCACGTGGTCAGCGCCTTGAACAAAGACGTTACCACCACCAAACGTTACCGGCCCACCGAGCGTCAGCGCACCCTTGACGGCGACCTGCAAAGGAATGATGCGAGTCAGCATCCCGATTCGGTCGCGCGCCCCGTTGTCGGGAACCTTACCCGAATAGGAGTTCGAGTCGCGGCCGGTCACGTCGATGAAATACATCTGGTTAGTCAGCCTGTACGCTCTCGCCTGATAAACGCCGGTTCCATTCGGAGAGGCGGTTACCGCAGTCTGTACCGAGTCCTGGGGAAACAGGCGCATGGTATTGTTGCTGTAGTTCCAGTTGCGCAGCGTTTCAATCGCTCCGCCTTCAGCGATGCCAAAAGACTTGCTGACTCGGCGGACGCCTTCCCCCATGCGTTGCTCCTGGATTCCGACAAATACCGCGCCGGCGGCGAGCGTGCCGACCAGCACGGTGGCAACGATGACCGTCATCAGCGCTACGCCGCGGCGATCTCTCTTGCCTGCTCTATTCCCAGACTCTCTGTTCAACATCCGAATCTCCGTTAGAAACGAGGATTGTTACGCAGTGTGATGCGAGTGGACAGGCTGTCGACGGCGTAAGCACTCGTCGCGCCTTTTCTGATTCTGTTGAGGCTCTGTTCGCGCACCGACAGGCCGATCTGGCGAACTGAAGCCGGAACTGCAGTGACAGCACCGTTCACGTCGTAATAGGTGAAGGCGACTCCATTGGCATCGGGAAGCGGACCCAACACCGGCTGGGTCCCGCTCGGGCTTGTGAGATTGAGATACCAACGCCCGTCGCTGCCGGTACCCGTTGAGTACGTGACGCTCTCGAAGCCCCAAACGGGCGATCCGACAGGCACGACACTGACCTTGTTCTGTTTTGGCGCGACAATCCCGATGTTCACGGTGAGCTTGACACCGGCCGTGCCATCCGGACAGTTCTGGGCGACGGGCACGGCCGTTACCAGCGCTGGAATCCAGCCATCGTCGTTTCGTGTGCTGATGTCGCCCTCATACCAGACCCAAAGAGAATCGCTATTCTGGAATGCACGCTGGGCCGAATACAACGGCGAGCGAAGAACGATAGTCAAGCCAGTCAGGACGCCGCCCGTGACGGGTGAGGTGCAGATCATTGCCAGCTGACGCATGGCGCGGATCGTAAGCGAGTTTGCACCCATCGCCTTGATGTCGCCGTCCGCCGCATCAAGCGCGCGAATCTCGGCAGGCAGAATCGCGTTCGCGGCGCGGATGTTCTGCTGCATGTCGATGCGTTGAGCCTGGTCAGCGGCGCTACGGCTGCTGGTAATGATGACGTTCATCACGCCGCCCGCGAGCAGACCGAATAAGACGAGCGCGACCAGCAGCTCGATGAGCGTGAAGCCCACTCGAGCCACGTTCGAGGCCGCCTTGCGCCCAGTTAGCGAACTTAGAACACGCATGAGATACTCGTCTCCGAGATGTTGCTGCCGATTATCGCACCCGACCGGTAACTGGTCGTGATCTTGATCCTGTAAGTGCTGCTGCCCGCGTCACTCCAGACCCAGTTATTGATCGCTGCCCAATTCGAGCTGCCACGAAAAAGCGTATCGGCTCCGTTCGCGCGCGCGGCGCAGCCCGTCATTCGGAGCTGATCCATGCGGCGGAGGGCGAAAGCCGATGCCATCTCCGCATTGTGCCCGCGTATCATCATCTTCGATACGAGGCCGGCGCTGGACGCGATCGCCAGGACGGCGACCGTCATGATCATCATCGCGACGACGACTTCCACGACTGTGAAGCCTCGCTGGTTCAACTTGCTCGTACGAACTGTCTGTCTCATCGCAGTACTACCTTTCCGATTGGATTGACCCGAATTGAATCCTTTTGGCTCGCGTACGAAGTGCCGGTAACCTTGATAGTCTGAAACGCAAAATTGGTCGCGATGCCGCGGCGATCGAACGTGATTGCGTTGCTCGTCGTCGAAAGATTGACACCATACCTCGAAGCCAACTGCTCTACCTTCCCGACCGTATCGACGGCGACGGTTCTACCCAGGTCGCCCGGCTTGCAGCTGGTGATCCAGACTTTGCCACTCGTTCCGTTCGTAATGTTGAGCGTCGTCGCGCAACCCCTGGCGACAGCGGTTCCGCGCGTGCGCGCGACGAGGTTGGCCAATGAGACCTTTGCCTCTCGGACATTCATCTTGTCCAGACCGTCCTTGATGCGGGGTGCAGAAATGGCGATCACCAGCCCGACCATGATCACGACGATGATCATTTCCATGAGCGTGAACCCGCCATTTAGCGCCAATCCCCTGCCTGACCCGTTCCGGACCATCAATACCTCCATAACAGCAGCAGGCCGAACGGCCCGCGGCTGGTTTAGTACGTTCCTATATATGATTGGGACGACCTTCAACCTTCCCTGTCACTGATGAGCTAGCGGGGTCGGGGTTAACCCCATCCAGGCTGGCTTATCACGTCTGTTTAAGGCTTAGCTTGTCGATCACGGCTAGCATTTCGGTGTTTTGACGGCGCAGCCGTTCTCATTTTCGACGTGTGACCACACCGGAAATCGCTCTGATTTCGCGGTTATTCTCTTCTATTAGAACTGGAACTTGACGCAGGCCTTTCTAGCTCAGCAGTTTGATTGCGGCTATTAGTTCCGTGTTGTCCCGCCGATCGCTGTTGTTGGACTCGATATGCGACCATCGGACCCTCCCTTCCTTGTCGATCAGGAAGTAAGCCCGGTTTGAGTAAAAGCGGTCCTCATTGAGGACACCGTAAGCCCTGGAGATATCCCGCCGGAAGTCGCTCAGTAGGTCCGTTTTCATCTGCAGTTTGTTCTTGAACTCACGAAGCGAAGGCACCGCATCGACCGAGATAGGAAGTATCTCGACTCCTTTGCCGGCGAACTGATCGAAGTCCTCCGTGAAGCAAACCAGCTCCTTCGTGCACGTTCCGGTGAAGGCCAACGGGAAGAAGGCCAAAAGAACGTTGCTCTTGCCCAGGAATGAGGTGAGCGAGACATCGCTTCCTGACGTAGAAGGCGCGCTGAATTCGGGTGCCGCCTCTCCAACCTGCGGCGAATTTTGCAGTTCTGTGCTAGTCATCGGAAAACCTGAGTATTCTGGGGAGTTCAATGGACACAGAAACCAAGACAGAGCCTGAAAAAAAGGCCCAGACTCGCAAGCTCACGGTGCGCTGTCAGTTTTGCAATACATGGAATCGAATCGATGCGAGCAAGGTGACCGATGGTCCAAAATGCGGGAAATGTGCAAAGCCGATACTGCTCGAGCGTCCAGTGCCGCTCAACGACGAGACATTTGCGCGAACTATCTCCGAGAGCGAGCTGCCGGTGGCCGTGGATTTTTACGCCGATTGGTGCGGGCCGTGCCGAATGATGGCCCCCGCCGTTGACGCACTAGCTGCCCACATGCAGGGCAAGGCTCTAATCGGCAAGCTCAACACCGATCATGCCTCCAGGACCGCCTCCGGATTCAACATTCGCGGTATCCCAACAACTATAGTCTTCAAAGAAGGAAAGGAGGTCGCCCGTCAGTCGGGGGCGATGCAACTGGATGGGTTGAAGCAGCTGATGACGAGGGCCGGCGTGACGGTTTGAGCCTGGTCCACCGAACTCCCAGCGGTCAGGAGACTGCGGGCCCCTTCAGCACGGCCTCTACTGTCTTCGCCAGATCGGCACCCGAAAATGGCTTGTTGAGGAAGTTGGCGCCTGCCGGAACTCCCGTCCGCGCATCCTGGTCCGCGTAGCCTGACATAAACAGCACCCGCAACCCCGGCCTCGTCCGCGCCAGCCGGTCCGCCACTTCAGGGCCGCGCAACCCGGGCATGTACATGTCGGTGATAACGAGGTCGATCTTTCCTGGATGCGCCTCGGCAATCCTCAGGGCGGCGTCGCCGTTTTCTGCCTCGAGCACGTTGTAGTTGGCTCTCCGCAGAATCTTCAGCACGATCGAGCGCACCGATTGTTCGTCGTCGACGAGAAGGATGGTTTCTTTGAGGTGGAGGGGCGCTTCGGTCGTGGTCATCTAGCTTCGATCACAGTCATCTAAAGGTGTGAATTTTCGGGAGAGACAAGCTATTGATGGGGCCCTCTTTCTCGCCAGAAGCTTGTCACGCGATTTCCCGTTGGTCGGGGCTTGGCCGATGCGCGGGCGCCACATTCCCGCGATCGAAGTTCGATTCAGTTCCGGCAAACATCGCTCCGAGCAATCCAGAAACTGTTGCATGATCGCAACACTTGTGTCGCTAGGCAGCGGCTTAGGTTTGTCGTCGCCGCGTCCAATTCCGAGTTAGCCCGCAATAGAGCGCCTCAAGTGAACTCCGTGACCTTCGCCAAACATGCGATTGGACGCAAAACTCGCTATTGCTGAACAAGGCGGTTTCGGTAGGTTGTGAGCCTTAGATCACGAAGTTTCGCGCAGCAAGTTTGTCCACAATACACCGCAATTCGGGGAATAGATGACAAGCGCGCTGGCCCGCAAGGACTTTAGGACCGCTTCTGATTCCGGCCCGTCATACAATCCGCAAACTGAAAGAATGCGCGCACTCATAGTCGACGATGACCGCACACTTCGCGAAGGCTGCGCCAGCGTCCTGCGCAGCGAGGGGTTCCTTGTAGAGGTTACCGGCCGCGGCGAAGAAGCCATTGACATGGTCCGCCGCCAAAGATTCGACATCATGTTCGTCGATGTCTACATGACGCCCGTGTCGGGGATCGACGTATTGAAGACCGTAATGGCCACGGCGCCGAATACTCTGGTTGTCCTCATGACCGGAAATCCGAGCGTCGAGTCCAGCATCGAGGCGATGCAGATAGGTGCCTGGGAATACCTCTCCAAACCGTACTCCGGCACCCAGCTGCAACTGCTGCTTGGCCGCGCGGCTCATACCGTATCGACGAGACGCCAGTCTGAAGACCCCTCGATCGACGCCCGGGACGGACTCGCCAACGGATCGCTGGTGGGCGTTTCGCCGGCATTCCGTCGCGCCACCGAGCTCGCCAAGCGCGCTGCCGCAACCAACGCCGCGGTCATGATCGTTGGTGAGACCGGAACCGGAAAGGAAGTAATAGCCCAATTCATTCATCAGAACAGTCGCCGCTCCAAGCGCCGGCTCGTTCCGATCAATTGCGCGGCGATTCCCGAGCAGCTCCTCGAATCCGAGATGTTCGGACACCGTAAGGGCGCATTCACCGGCGCGGACAGGGAAAAGATGGGACTCCTGGAGCTCGCCAACGGGGGGACTCTTTTCCTCGACGAGCTCAGCGAGATGTCGATGCCGTTGCAGGCCAAAATGTTGCGGGTCCTTCAGGATGGCATCGTACGCCGAGTGGGCAGCGAGCAAGAAGACGCAGTCGTTGATGTGCGTTTCGTCTCGGCGACGAACCGCGATCCGCGAGAAGCCATTCGCAGCAAGCAGCTTCGCGAAGATCTCTACTACAGGCTGAACGTGGTTCAGGTGGTCATCCCGCCGCTACGCGAGCGCCCGGAAGATATTCCTTTGCTGGCGAATCATTTCCTGCGCGGCTTCTGGGCTCGTCACCGCTCGCCGAAGGAAACGATCCCGCAGTTCAGTGAAGACACGCTGGACTTCCTGGTATCACGTCCGTGGCGCGGCAATGTTCGTGAGCTCCAGAATTTCGTGGAGCACGTAACGATCCTCGCCCAGCCCGCCTCGAAGATCCAGATCCACCATCTGCCGCTTGATCAGGAAGTCGAAATCAACTCCACGGTGGCTGGACTACCCAACCTTCCCTCAAACGATGCTTACCACATCGCAAAGGAGCAGGTGCTGGCTGCGTTCGAGAAGAACTATGTAACGCGTCTCGTGGCGAGGGCCTCGGGCAACATGTCTCGCGCCGCCCGGCTTGCCAGCGTTGATCGTACGACGCTTTACCGCCTCCTCGAGCGCCATGGGTTCCGGCGCGAGTTCGGAGAGTCGGTACCCGCGAGTGAGCCGCGCTCGGACAGTCCGATTCTCGACACGCCGGTCGATCTCCCGCACGCATCCGACATCGCGATCGAGTAGCTCGCGTCGGATTTCGGTCCAGAGTTGACGCGAGGCTGTCGCTTCAGTGAGCACGTTTGCACGCGAACGTTGCGCGGATGCAACACGTCTGCCTGGGAATCCATGCTAAATCGTTGCGGGGATAGGCGATAACTATGGGCGCCAAATTGCGTTGGGGCGTGGCGATGCAGCAGTCGGCAATCCCACATCGGCTTTCCAGCTGTCTTCCAGATTACGAAACCCTGTGACGCCATCACATCAAGTTACTGCCTCACCGTCCGCTCCTCCGGCACTACCGGCGGGGTGGGACGGGGCGCACCCACGACTGAACTTTGACGGCGAGCCCGAAGGAATTCCCTGGGCGCGATATATCGATGCGATGCGACGGCATTGGCTACTGATTATCGCCATCGTGATAGCGGGTTCCCTTCTTGGCCGGTTCGCCGCATCGACGGTGCGACCCACCTATGAGGCGGAAGCAACGGTCTGGATCAACGCCACCGGTGCGCAGGATGCCAGCCCGCTCAAACAGCCGGCATTCCTCTCATCGGGATCGTGGGTGGAGCTCCTGAGAAGTTTTGCAATCGTCGATCCCGTCGTACACGACCTCAATCTGAACCTGAGTTACACCCAGCCGGGCGACTCTCTGCTATTCAGGAATTTTGACTGGGCATCCGACGTCAAGGCGGGAAGCTACACGCTGAAAATCGCCAAGGATGCGCGAAATTACGTTTTATCGACGGCGACCGGCACGGCCATCGAGCGCGGCCTCGTTGGCGACTCGGTAGGCCGCAAGGTGGGCCTGCGCTGGGTTCCGGACTTCGGTTCGCTGCGCGGAGATCGGTCAGTCGCGTTCAACGTCACCTCACCGCGAAGCGTGTCGACTTCCCTGGTCAGGTCCGTCCACGCCTCGCAAGCGGAAGACGGCCAATTTCTGAAGATCACTCTGAGTGGTCAGAATCCGAAGAAGATCGCGCGCACCGTCAACGCCTGGGCAAACGAATTGGTCATCTCGTCGGGCGGACTCAAGAAGCGCAACCTGCTCGAGTTCAAGAAAATGTTGAGCGATCAGCTGGCGCTGGCTGAAGCCGAGCTGCGTGCATCGGAAAGTCAGCTCGAACGTTTCCGTGTAGAGACAATCACGCTTCCTGCAGGACCTTCACCGCTCGCTCCGGCAGCAACACAGGTCGATCCGATCGTAACCAACTACTTCCAGCAGAAGGTTGCCCTCGACGAGGTCCGCAACGAAAAAGCAGTTCTCCAGCGGATGATCGCGGCGGCGAGGGCAGGCTCGCTCAATACCCAGGAATTCCTGCAGTTGCCAACGATTCTGAATAATTCTCCGCAGCTGCGAAGCTCCCTTGAGGAGCTCGCCTTGCGGCAGGCAACCCTGCGCACAGAGCAGCAGTACCTCACCGACGCCAACCCGCGCATCAAGCAGCTAGCTGAAGCAGTTCGAGTGCTCGAACAAGAGAGAATTCCGCAGCTGATGGTCGCGGTGCTGAGCTCGCTCAGCGAGCGTGAGCCGGAGTTGACTGGGCAAATCGACGCCCGCTCGGCGCAGTTGAGGGCAATGCCGCCGCGGGCGACCGAAGAAATGCGGCTGATGCGCCAGGTAACGGCGAGCGGTAGTCTCTACACGTCACTCAAGACACGGTACGATCAGGTCTCACTCGCCGAAGCGCAGACCTCGCCGGACCTGAGCGTCCTTGATACAGCGGTGGCACCGACTTTTCCGGCAGCCAACGAGGCGCCGCGCCTGATGCTCCTTGCCGTGGCCGCAAGCGTCGGCCTAGCGCTGGCCATAGTCCTGATTCTCGACCGTCTCGATCGGCGATTCCGCTATCCCGAGCAAGCGACCCACGAACTGGGCCTCAGCATCGCCGGAACAGTACCGAAGTTCAAACAGAGCAAGCGCAAAGATGTGCAGCTGGCAGTGCTTTCAGAAGCGGTCGAGTCTTTCCGTACTCTTCGTCTCGCGATTCGTTATGATTTTCCGGCCGGACGGCCGATCGTTCTCGGAGTCTCGAGCCCGGCCAGAGGCGACGGTAAGTCCCTTGTGGCCTCCAACCTGGGCCTCGCCTTCGCCAGCGCGGGCAGTCGCACACTCCTTGTCGACGGCGACGTTCGGTGTGGAACGCTGCACACCACGTTTGACGCCCCAGTGACGCCCGGTCTTGTTGACTATCTCCACGAGCAGGCGGAAGTCGAGTCCATTGTGCGATCCACTGCGTCTGAGAACCTGTTTCTCATCCCGAGAGGCACCAGGCGCAAGCGCGCCCCCGAGCTCCTCGTCTCGGAGCGGATGAGCGGTCTCATCGATGCGATGCGTCCGCAGTTCGATGTGATCATCATCGACTCGCCTCCACTTGCCGCCGGAATTGATGCGTACGCACTCGGAGCAGCGGCTGGAAGCATGGTTATCGTGCTGCGTCCCGCCGTTACCGATCGGAAGCTGGCGGCCGCCAAACTCAACGTCCTCGATCGCCTCCCCATCAGGATTCTGGGGGCCGTTATCAATGCCGTTCCGCACGGCGGTGCCTATCGCTATTACGGCGCGGACTATTCGTACAAGGATGAACCCGCACCGGACCCGATCGTCGATCTGGCGACTCCCAAGGGTCTGGTGATGCGGGGATGAGTGCCGGATTCGGCGTGGGAAAGAACTGTGGCGTCTTCGGCTAACCTGTAGTACAAGCGCAACATAGGTCTCGATCGAGAGCAAATGCGTCGTTGCTGAAAACACCGCAACCACGCCAATGACAACAGGTTACCCTCTTCAACCAACAGGCCGCACTTTAGCATGCCGCCTGCGTTTACCCACGCGCATGCCGCTCTTCCACGCTAGAGTCCCCGCAACTGTGAGCCTTGCGATGCCCTCACTATCGCACGCGAACATCCACCGCTTTGCTCTGATTCTCGGCGCAACCATCACCATGGTTGTGGTCGCCGCGTCCAGAGCCGGGAGTCAGGCCACCGCCGGCCAGCTGATCTCCCGAGACGAGCTCTCCGCATCGGCCAGCCATGCCGAACAAACAGGAAACGCCACTCAGGCAGCCGCGATGCGTACGCGCCTCACCGACGGTGATTTTCAGGTCGGTGACAGGATCGTCCTCACTTATTTCTCTGACGTCGCGCACACGGACACGTTGATCGTCCGGCCCGGTCGTGTCGTTGATCTCCCCGGCAGAGCGGAGATGCAGTTGTCCGGAGTGTTGAGATCCGAGCTCAAGGATCGGCTGACTCTGGAGCTGCTTCGATTCGTTAAAGCCCAGAACGTCAATGCGACGCCGCTCACTCGGATTGGCGTCCTTGGCGAAGTCTCCCACCCGGGCTATTTCGCGGTGCGATCTGATATGCTGGTCTCCGAGGCAATCATGGCCGCCGGCGGCCCGACCGGGAGTGCTGACATTGACAGGACAGTGGTGCGACGTGCTGGCCACGAGTTCCGGCCTGCTGACGCTACGCGCCAGGCTGTTGCCAGCGGCGTTACACTCGATCAGTTCGGTCTCGACGCGGGTGACGAAATTGTTGTCGGGAGACAATCCCACACCTTTAGCCCGGCTGGCATCCTCGGCGTAGCGGCGAGCGTTGCGGCAATCTTCGTGGCATTGAGTCGTCGCTAGAATGCCATTCACAGCGCCAGCCGACAGGATTGAAAAAGAGCTCGCGATACCAGTGACACGCGAGTTGGGTTCTGCCCCTGACTCGACGCCGATCGCGCTCGAGCCGCGATCCAGGAGGAAGTACATCGATCGCGTGGTGAACGTCATCATCGCGTCGGTCGGGTTGATTCTGGTAAGTCCGCTGATGCTGGTGGTCGCGGTACTGGTGAGGCTCTCTTCCCCGGGCCCGATATTCTATACCCAGCCGCGCGTCGGTCTCGACCGTAGGCGCCCTTCCGGGAGGTCTCCGATGTATGATCGCCGTGCCCGAGACCTGGGCGGCGTTCCATTCATGATTTACAAGTTTCGGACGATGCGCGTCGATGCCGAAGCGAACCAGAGCGCAGTGTGGGCGACAAAAGGAGACGCGCGCGTCACGCGCATCGGCGGTTTGATGCGAAAGCTGCGCCTCGACGAGTTCCCCCAGCTCTTCAACGTACTGATCGGGGACATGAATATCGTCGGCCCCCGCCCCGAGCGTCCCAGCATCTTCTCGCGGCTCTGCGTCGATATCGGGGAGTATCCACTCCGCCAGCGCACGCGGCCCGGAATCACCGGCTGGGCGCAGATCAACCAGAGCTACGATACGAGCTTCGATGATGTCCGTAGAAAGGTCCGCTACGACCTCGAATATCTACAGCGTCAGGGCGTTCGCGAAGATCTGAGGATCATGGCGAAGACTGTGCCCGTGATGTTGTTCCGCAAAGGCGGCTGGTAGAATCTTTGGGACGGTTGCTCCGTTGGAGCCCGTCCCAGCAAAACCGCGTCTGACTGGCTAAATCGCTGGCCGTTGCGCCGGCGTCGTGCGGGGTGCGCGGGGAACGGGCGGCCACGTCTCCATCCCCACCTCCGCGTACGCCTGGGTAGTTGCGTCGGGAGCCCGGTCACCAAAAGTGTCTCTCAGAACCCAGCCGGCGCACAAACCCAGCCCGCTGATCGCCTGCATTAGGACGTGCAGCGGGGCCACTGCCAGCGCGAAGGGAATCCCGCGCGCTTTCGCGAAGAAAATGTATTCTCGCAAATTCAGCGCGAACGCACCCGCGCATACCAGACCGAGGCCGATCAGCAAGTCCGGACGCGGCCGGAAGGCGGCCGAAAACGCCGCCACGCACAGCGCTGCGAACACGGGCACCGCGGACCGCACCAATGTGAACACGATGTCACCAGGCACCACGCGCCGCGCCCGCCGATATCCCAGGGATCGCGCGACGAGCACGCTGCGGTTGAAAACATCTCGACAAAACGTGACCAGGTTCCACCGCTTGAGCACTGTGATTTGCAGATCCTTGCTGCAGAACACGTCGCGGCCGGCTTCCTTGAGCCGCGTCCCCAGCTCTATTCCTTCTACCGGGGCGGTCTCGAAGCGCCACTCGTCGTACATTCCCGCCGACAGAAACGCTTCCCGCCGGATCGCGGTGCACGGAGACCCGACATTTCCATTCGCCGCACTCTCGCGCTTTTCACCGAAGTGCAACATCAGATTCCCGTACTGGGATACCAGGTTTCTTGCCTCGCAGGTGCCGTTATGGGCAGCGGACACCGCATCCAGAGAGGGGTAATCAGCCAGTGTCTTGAGCATCCGCTGGAGGGTGTCGGGCTGAAGCAGCGCATCAGGATCGACGAAGACGAGCACGTCGGCTTGCGCCAATTCGGCTCCCCGATTCCTGGCGTACGCCGGTCCGGTCTTTCTACCGGTCAGGCGAACCACTGTGTCAGCATACCGTGCAGCAACCTCTGGCGATCCGTCGGTGCTCGCGTCGTCAACCACGAGCAGCTCGTAGGAGGCACGCGGCAGATTGCTGGTGAGGATCGAGTTCAGTACGCGAACGAGCGTGGGAGCGTCGTTGCGGACGGGGACGATTACCGAGACTGCGCGACGAGAAGCCATTCCCTTGGCGTTAGCTCGACATGAATAGCTCGCCAGTGGCGGCGACTTCCGGTAGCAGCGCGCCGCTGAGCAGTGTCACGATGTCTCCCGGCACCTGGCGGATCGCAAGCTCTCGCAGATCTTCCACGCTGGTTCCGGCCGGTGCGAGAAGGAATTGGGCCTCACCGACACTGCGCTGTAACGCGCTCAGATTGGTGGGTTGTCCAGCGCAGGCAACCACGAT
>DASYIM010000148.1:0-5063 GCA_035997625.1 Gemmatimonadaceae bacterium | reverse complement strand
ACGTTGATGGAGCGATTAACTTCAATAGAGGTCGTCGGACTACACAGAGGTCAAAGCACCAATGTCAGATAAATCCCGCATTCCGGTCATCGTCGGCGCCGCGCGAACGCCAATCGGCAAGTTCCTCGGCGCCCTTTCACCCCTCAGCGCCCCCGAGCTCGGCGGTATCGCCATCCGCGAAGCGTTGAAGCGGTCGAAGGTCCCCGCAGAGGACGTCCAAGAAGTGATCATGGGCCACGTGCTGCAAGGCGGCACCGGCCAGGCACCGGCGCGTCAGGCTGCGCTCAAAGCCGGGCTTCCGCCAACAGTCTCGGCTGTGACAGTGAACAAGGTTTGCGGGTCGGGTCTCAAAGCAGTGATGCTGGCTTCGCAGGCGATCAAGGCGGGCGACGCACAGGTCATCGTCGCCGGTGGCCAGGAGTCGATGTCAAACTCGCCATACTACGTCTATGGAATGCGCAACGGTGTGAAGCTCTCCGACCAGAAGATGGTCGACGGGATGATCAAGGACGGCCTCTGGTGCGCATCGTGTGACGTTCACATGGGCAGCCACGCCGAGTACACCGCGAAGAAAGCGAAGGTAACCCGCGAGGATCAGGACGCGTTCGCCGCTTCATCGCACAAGAAGGCGGTGAGTGCGATCGAGGCGGGGAAGTTCAAGGACGAGATCGCCCCGGTTCAAATCGCGGGGAAGAAAGGCCCGACGACCGTCGACACCGACGAGGGCCCGCGCAGCGACACGACCGTCGAAACCCTGGCCAAGCTGCGTCCGGCCTTCCCGGGCAAGAACGGATCGGCTGACGATCTCTCCGTGACGGCCGGCAATGCGTCGAGTCTCAACGACGGCGCCGCAGCGCTTGTCGTCGTTTCCGAGGAGTACGCAGAGAAACACAACCTGGAGATCCTCGGACGAATCACCGGCTACGCGACCGGTGCGACCAAGCCCGAAGATCTGTTCTTCGCGCCGATCAAAGCCGTCCGCAATCTGATGAAGAAGACAGGCTCGCAGATCAGCGATTACGATCTGATCGAAGCCAACGAAGCATTTGCGTCGCAGGCGATCGCCGACGGCGAGGAGCTCGGCTGGGATTGGAAGCGCGTCAACGTAAACGGTGGCGCGATCGCGCTGGGACATCCGATCGGCGCGAGCGGCGCGCGGGTTCTGACGACCCTTCTCTACGCAATGAAGGAGCGTGGGGCGAAAAAGGGATTGGCGACACTGTGCCTTGGCGGGGGAGACGCTGTCGCGCTCAGCGTCGAGCGCGCGAATTAGCGCCGGTTGACCACAGCTCTTCCGCCGCGATCCAGATCCCGTCGGTCACTACGACCGCTCGGGGTGATCGTCGCCTTTTACGTCATTTGCCTTCTCTCGGCCGGGATCCTCAGCGTTGGCGCGGAGCTGCTGGTCGGTCCCGCCATCGCAAACTCTCGCGAGGCGCTCTTCCAGTGGCTGTCCCTGATCGCAGCGGTATTCGCGACATGGTTCATGCTGCGCAAGATCGACGGGCTTCCCTGGAGCACGGTGGGACTCGACCGTGGCGCCGCGCGGCCGCCCGCGATCATCGCCGGTGCAGCGCTCGGTGGACTCACGATCGGTGTTGCGAGTTTGCTGCTTCTGGCGGGTCACTTGATGCGCTTCGATCCAGCGCAGGCCGGCAGCTGGTGGGGCGAGGCCGGCCATGCGGTCCTGGTGCTGCTTCCGGCAGCGTTCTTCGAGGAGCTTTTCATCCGGGGCTACGTCTTCGCGGTCCTGAGGCGCGCGGCCGGCTGGCGACTCGCGCTCATCGTCACCAGCGTAGTTTTCGGTCTGCTGCACGCCTGGAATCCGGGCGCTGATGCCGAGTCGATTCTTGCCGTTACCGTCGCCGGATTTTTTCTTGGCGCGATACTGCTGGCGACGCGGAGTCTCTACGCCGCCGGCGCGGCGCACTTTGCGTGGAACTGGGTGATGGCGGGCGCGCTGCATATAGCAGTGAGCGGGATGCCATCGAACGACGTCGATTACCGAATGGTTGAGACGGGTCCCGATTGGCTGACCGGCGGTCCATGGGGCCCTGAAGGCGGGCTGGCGGCAGTCCTGCTCATGTTCGTGGGATTCTTTTACCTGTATGGGCGCTACCTGCGCCGCATGGAGTGGAAAGCATGACCGACCGCATCGCGGTTGTCGGCGCGGGACAAATGGGAAACGGCATCGCGCACGTGTTCGCGCAGCACGGATTTCCCGTGACGATGATCGACGTTTCCCAGGAGGCGCTCGACAAGGGCAGGTCGACCATCGCGAAAAACGTCGAGCGCCAGGTGAAGAAGGGCACCATTCCAGCCGAAGAGCAGGTCCAGATACTCTCGCGCATTGATCTCAGCATGGAGGTCGACGCCGCTGCCGAAGCGTCCCTGGTGATCGAGGCGGCCAGCGAGGACAGCGGGCTCAAGTATCGAATCTTCACCGACCTCGATCGCATCGCCAAACCGGACGCCATTCTCGCTACCAACACCAGCTCCATCTCCATCACCGAGATAGCCCGCCGCACATCGCGTCCCGACAAAGTCATCGGCATGCACTTCATGAATCCGGTGCCGGTGATGAAGCTGGTCGAGATCATTCGCGGCCTGGCGACGTCCGATGCCACCACCAAACGTGTGATGGACATCGCACTCCAGCTGGAAAAAACTCCCGTCGAAGTAAATGACTATCCGGGCTTCGTCTCGAATCGAGTGCTGATGCCGATGATCAACGAAGCGGTCTACTGCCTGATGGAGGGCGTCGGCCAGGCCGAAGCGATCGACCAGGTGATGACCCTCGGCATGAACCACCCAATGGGCCCGCTCGCTCTGGCGGATCTGATCGGGCTCGATACGTGTGTCGCCATCCTCGAAGTACTGCGCGATGGGCTCGGGGATCCCAAGTATCGGCCCTGTCCGTTGCTCAGGAAATACGTGGCCGCCGGCTGGCTCGGTCGAAAGACCGGCCGCGGCTTCTATACCTATAGTAAGTAAGGCCGCGCGTGTCCTGGGCTCTGCACCCCCTCACTGAAGAACAAACGGAAGTTCAAAAGCTTGCGCGCGATTTCGGTCGCGCGGAGATAGTCGGACATTCCGCCGAGTGGGACGAGAAGGCCTACTTCGAGCCGTCGCTGGTACCCAAACTCGGCGAGCTCGGATTCCTCGGCATGATGCTGCCGGAGGAGTACGACGGCCTCGGCGCGGATACGGGCACTTACCTGATCGCTCTGGAGGAGATCGCCGCCGCCGACGCATCGGTCGCGGTCCTGATGAGCGTCCACAATTCGCTCCCTACGCAAATGATCCTTCGTTACGGCACGAAGGAGCAGAAGGATCGGTTTCTCAGGAAAATGGCGCGCGGTGAGATACTGGGCGCTTTTGCCTTGTCGGAGCCGGATGCTGGATCGGATGCATCGGCGCTATCGACGCAGGCGGTGAAGGATGGTGACTCCTGGATCCTCAACGGCACCAAGAGCTGGGTGACGAACGGCAACACCGCCGGCGCAATTCTGACCATGGCGCGCACCGATACCAGCGGCGCCCGCCGCGGTGGTCGCGGGATCGGGGCGTTCATCGTCACTCCGGACATGCCGGGATTCAAGGTCGGCAAGAAGGAAGACAAGCTCGGGCTCCGCGCATCACCAACCGTGCAGCTCAATTTCGACAACATGCGGGTGCCGGCGGCAAATCTTCTCGGTGATGAAACCCAGGGGTTCGTCTACGCGATGCAGTCGCTCGACAACGGTCGCCTGGGAATTGCAGCACAGGCGATCGGCATCGCGCGCTCGGCGCTCGAGCATTCGGTAGCGTATGCGGGCGAGCGGAAACAATTCGGGAAGCCGATCAAGGAGTTCGAAGCAATACAGTTCAAGCTCGCCGATATGGCAATGCGCGTCGCCGGCTCGCGTGCGCTGTTGCACGCGGCGGCGGCGGCAAAGGATCGTGGCCAGAAAATCGGGCAATTCAGCTCGATGGCGAAGCTGATGGCCAGCGAAACGGCGATGTGGGTGACGACGCAAGCCGTGCAGATCTTCGGCGGTTATGGCTACGTCAAGGATTATCCGGTGGAGCGGCTTATGCGCGATGCGAAAGTCACGGAAATTTATGAGGGCACTTCCGAGATCCAGAGGATCGTGATCGCGAGAGCTCTTTACAGTCACTAAACTTTTCTCTCTGGATCAATTCGAAATGAAGTTGTTCGACACGCTGGCAGAGATGGGGCATGAGCAAGTCGTGATGTGCAGCGACCCCTCAGTTGGCTACAAGGGAATTCTCGCCGTTCACAGCACCAAGCTCGGACCCGCGCTCGGCGGCACCCGATTCTGGCAATACGCCACCGACGAGGAAGCGATCACCGATGCGCTCCGGCTTTCGCGCGGCATGACCTACAAGAACGCTGTTGCCGGTCTTCACCTCGGCGGTGGCAAATCGATCATCATTGGCGACAACAAGACAAAAGACCGTGAGAAAATCTTCCGCGCCCACGGTCGTTTCGTGGAAAGCCTCGGTGGTCGCTATATCACAGCCGAGGACGTCGGCACGAGCACCAAGGACATGGACTACGTGAACATGGAAACCGGCCACGTTGCGGGGCTCGCCGGCAAGTCGGGAGATCCGTCGCCGGTGACTGCCCACGGAGTCTTCCGCGCGGTGCAGGCGTCGGCGAACAGGATGTGGGGATCGGACAGTCTGGAAGGGAGGACGGTCGCCATTCAGGGCTGCGGCAGCGTCGGAACCTATCTGGCGAAAGAGCTGCACGAAGCCGGTGCCAGGCTTATCGTATCCGACATCGATTCAGCGAAGGCGGCGCGGGTGAAGCAGCTGACCGGTGCGACTATCGTCGAAGGCGATGCAATCTTCACCGCCGATGCCGACATCTTTTCCCCGTGCGCGCTGGGCGGCATCATCAACGACACGACAATTCCCAGACTCAAGGTCAGCATAGTCGCCGGCGGCGCCAACAATCAGCTGCTCGAGGAGCGGCACGGTGACGAGCTTCAGAAGCGCGGAATCCTCTACGCGCCCGATTACGTTGCCAACGCCGGCGGCGTGATCAACGTTTA
>DASYIM010000147.1:0-8996 GCA_035997625.1 Gemmatimonadaceae bacterium | reverse complement strand
TTCGCGACTGCGAAGAGTTTCTGAGAGCAATTTCATGAGCGAAGCACTGGGTCGCGTTGTCGCGACTGAGCGGAAACCGAACACTCCCCACGAGTTCCATTTCTGGACGGCCATCGATTCTCCGGTTGGAATCGGGACGATCGTGCGCGTGGACGGCTCGCAGCCGATCGATGGGCAGATCCCGCACATCTTCGGGATCGTCGTGGAGGGATTCAGCTACACCGACCTCCAGTCGCCGATGCACGACGTGCTGGGGCACGACGGGCTCCCGACAACCGCCGGCTACGCGCCGAGCGAACGCGCCGAAATCAGACTCTACACGGCCGCTGTGTTGAGACAAATCCCCGAGGAGCCGTTGCAGCCGGTTCCGATGGGTCAGGTCTTCCTCGCCGACGAGGCTGATGTGCAGGTCGCGCTCCGCATGGACAGTTATCTGAAGGAAGGCGCGTCGACTGGAATTCCGGTCGGGGTCTACAGGGCCGGCGGAACGGACGCGGTCATTTACCTCGACGCGGACTTTCTGCTCGGACCCGAGGCAGCGCATCTCAACATCACCGGTGTTTCAGGTCTGGCTACCAAGACCAGCGCGGTGGAATGGCTCCTCTCTTCGCTGTTCACTCACTTCCCGCACGAGAAAGGGTCGATCGCCGCCGTCGCCTTCAACGTCAAGGGACCGGATCTCTGTTATCTGGACCAGCCGGGAAAGGTGGAAGACGCTGACAAAGCGCTCTACGAAAAGCTCAAGGTCGAGCCCAAGCCATTCGGGAGCGTCGAGTATTTCGCGCCCTACACCGCGAAAGGTCTTTCACTCAACACCTTCCGCAACAACGAGGAACTGCTGGACAAGGTGAAGCCTCTCACCTGGGGACTGCGCGAGGTCCTGCAGTTCGCCGAGGTTCTGCTCAACAAGGACGATGTCGACGCCAAGGCCGATGCCTTGATCGATTTCATCCGCGAGCAGGTCGTCGACAGGGAGTTCAGCGATCCGTTGCTGAGCAAGAAGCACAAGGTTCAATCCTTCGCCGATCTCGACGCCTGGTTCCGCGACGTTCTTCAGGGGATGGAGAAGAAGGACGGTGAAAGCTGGCGCACCCATCACGTCGCGACGATCCGCAAGGTTCGAAACCGGCTGTCGAACATCTCCACGCGGTGCGCGGGTCTCGTCACGAACACCGGCGAAGTGAGCGATCTCCCCTTCGGGAGCTTTAGCGATCGCACGGTGTACGTAGTGGACGTCGCCAACCTCGAAGAAGACGCGCAGGATCTCATCTTTGCTCGCATCGTGTCCAAGCTTCGTGAGCATCTGGAGCGTCGGGATCTCGGCGTCAAGCATCTCGTGGTATTCGTTGACGAGCTCAACAAATACGCACCGGGTGATGGACAAGAGACCTACGTCAGGAAAATGCTGCTCGATATCTCCGAGCGCGGCCGCTACCTCGGCCTCGTGCTCTTCAGCGCGCAGCAGTTTCGCTCGCAGGTTCACCGGCGGGTGGTGGGGAATTCGGGAACCTCGCTGTTCGGGAGGATGGACGCAGACGAGCTCTCCACCCCGGGCTACGCGGTGCTGAGTCCGGCGACCAAGACCAAGCTGGCGACGCTGGAGAAGGGGCAGTTGATGATCCGACATCCACATTTCACGCAACCGATCTTCGTTCGTTTCCCGCGTCCGTCCGTGATGCAGGGGCGCGAAGGCTCCGAGCGTTATCCGCAGTCAGCCGATGTCTCGCTGGATGCGGCCGTTCTCCGGGCGCTGCGCCCGCTCGATCCGACCATCACGTTGCCGTGGGTACAGGAGATCACGGCGCTGTACACCGAGGACGAAATCATTCGGGCCCGCAACGCCACCATTCTCGCCCGTCCTGACAACGTGAAGGCCTACTTCAGCGCGCAGTTCCGGAAGATCATCCCGGCCCAGGCGGCGCCGCGGCCGCTGGCGGCGAGCATCAGGTCGGCGCCCGAAAACGATCCCTACGGGTTCTAGGCAGGCATGATCGGCAGGACACTTCTCGCTCTGATTCTTCTGGCGAACTCGGCGCTCGCCCAAACGATTCTATTGCAGATTCGCCCACACATTGGCGACACGCTGCGCATGCACCTGTCGCAGTCGGTCGAGATGACCGGCACGACCACCGATCACGGCCGGGATTCGACCAGCTCGATGACGACGTCGGTGGAAGTTTTCACTCGCGCGATCGCCGAGCAGTGGACGTCGGGCGGTACTCTGATGCAGACCATTACCGATTCGGTCAAGACGAGTCCGGCCTCGGCAGTCGCCATGGACGGCCTGCGGCGGCGTGCGCTGCAGGCGAAGCGTGTGTGGCTGCGCGTATCTCCGGACGGCGGCATGGAGGTCGTTCACGACACCGACCCTTCCAGCGAGCTGCAGGAGATATTCGGCGGGATGCCGGCGATGCTGGCGCGGCAACCGGTGAGGGTCGGTGAGAAATGGACGCGGGAGATGCAGATCCCGCTCAGCGGCGAGCCCGGGGCGATGGGATTGGTGAAGGCGACATTTCGTCTCGATTCCCTGGGCCGGAACGGCGACATTGCTTTCGTATCTCTGCACGGAACAATGTCGCGGGTAAACGCAAGTGGGGCCGCGCTTCCCGCTGCGAGCTATACTACGTCTGGCACTTTGTCGGGCACCATCCAGATTGATCGACGGCTCGGCTGGATCACCGATTCGCGGAGCAGCATCACCGTAAGGTCGACCATCGCGTCGGCTCCGGGACGCAAGGGTGACCCTCCGCGATCGCCGATGCAGGTGCGGACGAAGATCACCCAGTGGATAAGGGCAATGCGCGCAAGATGAGACTGGTCCACCTCGCGGACATACATCTCGGCTTCAGACAGTATCAGCGACAGACTCCCGCCGGCATCAACCAGCGCGAGGCTGACGTCGCCACATCGCTGCGCAGGGTGATCGACAAGGTGATCGAGCTGAAGCCCGATGTTGTCCTGGTGGCCGGTGACGTTTTTCACACCGTGCGCCCGACGAATCAGGCGATCCTCCATGCCTTCATTCAATTCAGTCGACTGACTGCGAGTTTGCCGGCCACAAGGATCCTGATGGTGGCGGGAAACCACGACACGCCACGCTCGGCTGAGACCGGCTCCATTCTCAGGCTTTTTTCCCAGCTCGGAATAAGCGTCGTCGAAGGCAGCTCCAACTGGATTCGTGTTGACGAGCTCGACCTGGCGGTTCTGGCGGTTCCCGATATGGCGCGGGACAAGCCACGGTTCGAGCGCGACACAACGGCCAAGTACAACATCCTCATGCTTCACGGAGAAATCGAGGATGTACTGCCGAACTGGGGGCGCGAGCTCGAGCGATCCCCGATGAAGGTCAGTCTGAACGAGATAAGGCTGGGCCAGTGGGACTACGTCGCTCTCGGTCACTATCACGTTTTTCGATCGCTCGACGACCACTCGTTCTATCCCGGGTCAGTCGACTACACCAGCACCAACCCGTGGAGCGAACTGACCGAAGAGCGCCAGAACAAGATCGAAGGGAAGGGATTCATCGAATACGATCTGGCGACAAAGGCTCACAAATTCCATTCGGTTCAGCCGGTGCGCCAACTCGTTGATTTGCCTGCGATTTCCGGAGAAGGCCTGGCTCCAGCCTCGCTCGACGAAGCGATCCGCGACGCTCTCGACAACTGCGCGGGTGGCATCGAGGACAAGATCGTTCGGCTCGTCATTCGCGATGTTCCGCGCCACATTCTGCGCGAGCTCGATCACAAAGCGCTGCGCGAGTACAAGCGCAAGGCGCTGCACTTTCATCTGGACACACGGCGCCCCGAGATCGTCCGCCCCGACAAGGGCGAAGGCGGTCCGGGACGACGCGCATCACTGGCTGACACGGTGCGGGACAAGCTCCGCTCGCGGCCGCTCACCGAGAACATCGACCGCGAAGCTCTCGTCGAGCTCGGGCTGCATTACCTCCGCGAAGCGGATCTGGTGGCAGGACCGACCGGCGAGGAATCGGTGGCGTGAGGCTAAATAGTCTCAGGCTCACGAATTTCCGTCAGCACGCGCAGACGGAGATACATTTTGATACCGGACTCACCGGGATCATCGGGCCGAACGGCGCCGGCAAGACGACGATCCTCGAGGCGATCGCCTGGGCGCTCTACGGCAATCAGGCGATTCGCGGCAACCGCGACTCGATACGGTTCATGGGCGCCGGCGCTCGCGCCCAGGTCGAAGTCGGGCTCGACTTCACTCTTGGATCACATCGCTACGATGTAGTCCGCTCGCTCACGAGCGCCGAGGTGTTTCTCGACGGCTCCGACACTCCGATCGCCAACTCGATCACGGCCGTCAACGAGTTGTTGCAGCGACGGCTCGGAATGTCGCTCTCCGAGTTCTACCACACCTATTTCACCGGGCAGAAAGAGCTGAGCGTCATGTCGGCGATGAAGCCGGCCGGTCGAGGCCAGTTCCTCTCACGAGTCCTCGGCTACGAGAAGCTGCGCATCGCTCAGGATCTGACGCGTGAGAAAAGAAACCGGGTGCGCGCCTCGATCGAAGGAATGCAGCGCGGCATGCCCGATCCCGAAGCAGTTCTCCGCGCGCTCGCTGAGGCTGCCTCGCGCAGGGAGGAAGCGGAAGGGCGCGCGCAGCAGGCGGCGCATCGCGGCGCCGTGCGTCAGAGAGAGATGATGGCCGTCGAGCCGCGCTGGGAGATGGTGCAGCGCCAACGTGAGCAGTCGGCGCAGCTTCTGACCCAGATCACGGTCGCCGATGAAAGGGAAGCCGCGCTGCACCGCGATTCAGAGCGCATCGCCCGTGAGTTGGAGAGTGTGCGGGCGGCGCGGTCGCAGCTCGACAACCTCCGCGAAGCGATCGAGCCGATGTTCGCTCTCAACGTCGAGCTCCAGGCGCTCAACACCCTTTACCGCGAAGAAGGCCGGCGTAAAACCCTGCTCGAAGCAGAGGGTGCACTCCGCGAGGAGATCGCGCGGTTGGAGGAGAGACACGCCAAGATCGAGCGAGCCCCGGCGCTGGAGGAAGAGGCGACGCTGGAGCTGGAGAAAAAGCGCGTCGAGCTGGAGGATGCTCAGGGGCTGCTGGAGGCGCGCAGAACCGAGTGGGTGCGCGATCGTCAGGAGGCGCAGACCAAGCGCGAGGCGCTGCGCCAGCAATACTCGGAGCTCAAGCACCAGCGTGACCGCGTCGTCGCCGTCGGCGAGGATGGCGAGTGTCCGACTTGCGCGCGTCCCCTTGGCGGGAGCCTGCACACCGTCGTGGAGCACCTCGACGAGATGCTGGAGACGGTCAATGTCGACGGCAACTATTACAAGGCGCGGGTCGAGCAGCTGGAGCAGATGCCGGACGACGTGCGCGCGCTGGACGAGAAGCGCCGCGCGCTGATGCAGGAGGTCGGCACGCTCGAGCGCCGCCTCGCCAAGGTCCAGCTCGCGGTGCAAGAGTTGGGGACGATCGTCCGTGACATCGCCGCCAAGCAGCAGCGACAGGTGCAGATGAAGCGGGACATCTCGCGCATTCCGCCCGGTTACGATCCGGCGCGACACGCGGATGTGATCGCCGAGGTCGAGCGCCTGACGCCAATGGAGGCGGAAGCGGCGCGCTTCCAGGCCATGCTGGAGCGGGAGCCCCAGCTCAAGCTCGAGCAGGCGCGGATTGCCCAGGAAGTAATGCGCGTCCAGTCGACGCTGGGGACGCTGCGCACTCGTCGCGCCCAGATCTCCTTTACCGAAAAGGAGTTCAACGACCTGAAGGCGGACTACGATCGCGTCCGTACCGAGCTGCAGGAGTCGAAGGTCGCGGCCGCCCGCGCGCAGGAGCAGGTATCGAGCGCGACCGCGGCGCTCGCTGCCGCGCAAGAGGCAGCCGAGGAGCTCAAGAAGCGAGTCGCCGAGCTGGACATCCTGCAGACCGATCGAAGGCTGCACGACGAGCTCGACCGGGCGTTCTCGGATCTTCGCACTCATCTCAACAATCAGCTGCGTCCCGAGCTGTCGGAGCTGGCGAGCGCTTTCCTGAGCGAGCTCACCGACGCCCGGTACACCGAGCTGGAGCTGGACGATCAGTACAACATCGTCATTCTCGAGGACGGCATTCCGAAGCCGGTGCTGTCGGGGGGTGAGGAGGACCTGGCCAACCTCGTGCTCAGGCTGGCGATCTCGCAGATGATCGCGGAACGCGCCGGGCAGAGCTTCTCGCTGCTCATTCTCGACGAGGTCTTTGGCTCACTCGATGAAGCGCGCAGATTCAACGTGGTGGAGCTGCTGCGCGGATTGCAGGACCGGTTCGAGCAAGTCATACTCATCACGCACATCGAGCCGGTGCGAGAGGGGGTCGATCGAGTGATTGCCGTTCGCTACGACGCGGATTCAGGGAGCTCAATAGTGAGTGAGACCGAGGGCGAGCCCATCATTCGGGAGCAGCGCGGCTTCTTTGATCAGGGCACCTCGCGGAACCGACCGCGCCCGACGGACGAATCCGTCGAGCGTGAGGCTGAGGCGGGAGCGATCTGATGGCATTCGCGCGCAACTGGAGACACGCCTGGGTGGCGGAGACGCCGGAGCGCGTGAGCGTGCGCGAGATTCCTTCGCTCAACGCGGTCTTCAGCGAAGCCTTCACCGAGCGATATCGCAAGGATGGGATGGTCGGAGTGCGGGTGCCGCACCTCAACCCCGCCGTCTGGAAATTCGCGATCACGGATGCGGAGGAAGGCGCGATGATCTGGCGCAACGCGCGCGACGGGATCGCGGCTTTCAACATGGTGCATCGCTCGGGCGTCGAAGGCTGGATGGGGCCACTGGCGGTGCATCCCGATTACCAGGGGCAGGCAATCGGGAAAATGATCGTCTCCTCCGGGGTTGAATGGCTGAAAGCCAAAGGGGCCCGGGTGATCGGCCTGGAAACGATGCCGCGCACAATGGACAACGTCGGCTTTTACTCGACACTCGGCTTCGTCCCTGGTCATCTCACCATCACCGTCACGCTCGAGGCAGCCCGCGCCGGCATTCAGTCGACGGCGATGTCGTCGCTCGACCCCCACGAGCGGGAGCTGGCGCTCAAGCAGTGTCGCACGCTGCTGGACCAGCTCGCGCCCGGCTATGACTACACGCGCGAGATCGTCCTGACCGCGCAGCACCAGCTCGGCGACACGCTGTTCCTGCGCAAGGGATTCGAGGTGACGGCGTTCGCCGTCTGTCATTCGGTTCCGCTGGTGGAAGGGAGGGCGACCGAAGAAATGCGCGTCCTGAAGATGGTGGCGAAGACCGAAGCCGATTTCGATTCGCTGGTGACCCAGCTTTGCGCGCACGCCCGGGTGAAGGCGTCGCGCCGGGTCGCGATCAGGGTGCAGGGCCAGTACACCGATATCTACCGCCGGCTGATCGCACGCGGGGCGAGGGTGCGCTGGACGGATCTGAGAATGGCGGTGCACGATCACGCCGAGTCGCGTCCCGGAAACGGCGGAATCGTGCTGTCCAATTGGGAGATCTGAAAATGAAGTGTCTTGACCCGGCAGCGCGGTAGCAACCGAAGTGGCAGCGTCGAAATCGCGCGCCAAGCCAAGGCCCGAGAAGTCGGCGAAGGCGGAGTCTTCCGGGAAGCAGATCTCATCCTTCCTCGCCAAGTACACCCCACAAATGGCGACAACTGCCAGCGACGCGCGTGCGCGAATGCGGAAGCGAATTCCCGGCGGCGTCGAATTCGTCTACGACAATTACAACGCGCTGGTGTTCGGTTTCGGGCCCAATGATCGGCCCTCGGACGCCGTTCTCTCGCTTGCGGTTTTCCCGGAGTGGGTCACACTTTGTTTTCTTCAGGGAGCCAGGCTCTCCGATCCGAAGAAGCTGCTAAAGGGAAGCGGAAATATCGTCCGCAACATCCGCTTGAGCTCTCCGGCGCATCTTGATGATCCCGACCTGGAAAAGTTGGTCGCCGCGGCGATTGCCGCGGCGACGCCGGCGTTTCCTTCCGGAGCGGTTGAGCCGCAGACCATCGTCAAGTCAATTTCCGCGAAACAACGGCCGCGACGTCCGGGAGAACCTGGGGCCCGCAAGAGCAGATAGTCTCGCCTCGAGGGTTAGCACTCAAACCGCGCGAAGCCGCTTGACGCATTCCGCGCCGCATCCTACGTTCGCCACGTCGTCTGATCAAGTCGTCTCTAACTCCCGGCCTCTCCATGAGAAGACGTGAAGTTGTACGATTTCTTGGCGCCGCACTCGCTCTCCCCTTTGTGCCCCGCGGCGCCGAGGCGGCAATCGAGTTCGGCAAGCAGATCCACCGACGGATCGGAGATGTTCCCTTCCGCACGCTCAACCCCGATCAACAAAGGCTCGTCACCCAGATTGCGGAGATGATCATCCCCGAGACCGACACTCCCGGCGCAACGAGCGTGAAGGTCCCGCAGTTCATCGATCTGATTTTGACCGAATGGTCGAGCGACGACGAGCGGAAGGCTTTTCTCGACGGTCTCAACGACATCGATGTGCAATCTGTGGCGATGGGCTCACCGCGGTTTGTTGAGCTAGCCGAGGCGAAGAGGGGTGAATTCCTGAGCGGTCTCGATGCGAAGCGCCCGCAGAAAGTCGGCGCCGGCCACGCATTCGAGCGAATCAAGGCGCTGACGGTCTACGGCTACTTCACCTCGGAGCCGGTGCAGGTCAACGTGCTGAAGACCCAGATGTTCTTCAACGGCTACGACGGCAACGTCCCCTTCACGCCGAGGGTCTGACCATGGCCGACACCTATGATGCCATTGTCGTCGGCTCCGGAATCTCGGGCGGCTGGGCGGCAAAGGAGCTGACCGAGCACGGACTCAAGACGATCGTCCTGGAAGCAGGACGTCCGATCGACCCCGCTGTGGACTACGTCGAGCACGTGATGCCGTTCCAGAAGCGATACAGGGGCATGGGCAATCGCAATCAGCAGGAGCGATATCAGCCCGTGCAAAGCCAGTGCGGCGCGTGCGACGAATACGCCAGCAAGTTCTTCGTCAACGATCTCGACAA
>DASYIM010000146.1:0-2123 GCA_035997625.1 Gemmatimonadaceae bacterium | reverse complement strand
GATGCCGGGCGCTACCGAAGTATCAACCTCGGCGTTTGGCGATCAGGTTATCGCCGGAATGAAGGCTTAGCTGGTGCTTTCCGTAAGCATCAATTCGGCGAGTCCGACTGAAGTCGGAACCAGCCTCCTCGTAATCGCGCTACCGGAGAATCCCACCATCTCCGGGATCGCAGGGCTGGATAGCGCGGCTCAGGGCTCCCTGAGCAAATCGATCGAGATGAAGGATTTCCGCGGTAGCCGCGACGAGCTGCTCCATCTCACGGGTTTTGCGAAGGGGCCGCGCCGCATGCTCCTTCTCGGGATGGGCTCGGTAACTGACCGCCGCGCGTCGTTGCGCCGCGCCGCCACGCTTGCCGCACGAAATGCGCATCGTCTTGGCGTTGGGGAAATGGTGTGGTATTCGGGCCAGATCACCCCTGAGGAGACCGAAGCGATCACCATCGGCCTGATCGCCGGCTCGTGGGAGTATTCGGATCTGAAAACGCCGGCACCCGAAGCGGAGCGCAAGAAGCCGCTGGAAAAGGCGAGCATCCTCACCAATAACACAGACGACTTCCGCAACGCATTGAGCAACGGACAGGCGATCGGAACTGGCCACAGCCTGGCACGCCGGCTGGCGATGATGCCCGGCAATCTCTGCACGCCCGACTACCTGGCTCAGACGGCAGGAGAGATCGCCTCGCGTTACGGGATGGGCATCACCATTCTCGGCCGTCGCGAGATGGAAGCCGAAAAAATGGGATCTTTCCTGGCGGTGGCGCAGGGAACTCCTCAGGAGCCCAAGCTCATCGCCATCGAGTACAAGGGCGGGAAGCCCAACGCCAAACCCGTGGTTCTCGTTGGGAAGGGCCTTTGCTTCGATAGCGGCGGAATCTCCATCAAGCCCGCGCAGGGCATGGAGTTCATGAAGTTCGACATGTGCGGCGGGGCCGGCGTCCTCGGCACCATGGAAGCCATCGGTCAGATGAAGCCCGAAGTGAACGTCGTCGGTATCGTCGGAGCCACCACCAACATGCCGTCGGGCACGGCGATGAATCCCGGGGACGTCGTCAGGGCGCAGAACGGCAAGTCGATCGAGATCATCAATACGGACGCCGAAGGACGACTCGTCCTCGCCGATTGCCTGTCGTACGCCAAGCGGTTCGAGCCCGAGGTCGTGATCGATGCCGCCACCCTTACCGGTGCGTGCGTGATCGCACTCGGGCACACTGCCAGCGGTGTCTTCTCCAGCGACGACACGCTGATCGCCGAGATTCTCGCGGCGGGCAAGCGCGCGGGGGAGCCCGGGTGGCCGCTGCCGCTCTGGGACGATTACAAGGATCTGATCAAGTCGGACGTCGCCGACGTGAAGAACTCAGGTGGCCGGCCGGCCGGCGCTGTCACCGCCGCGCTGTTTCTCAAGGAGTTCGCAGAGGGCTACTCCTGGGCGCATTTGGACATCGCTGGCACTGCTTATTCAGAAAGCGACCTCGTGACAATTCCGAAGGGACCGACAGGAGTTCCGACGGGTACCTTCATCGAGTTCATTCGCGGGAGAGCTCGCTGACCAGTGTGAACGGTAACATGCGAATCTCAGCCCGCCTCGGCCTCGTAGCCGGGGCGCTTTTGTACGCGCCTGTGGCTGGCGCCGGAGCCCAGGTGGTCCCGCCTCCAGCAAGCGAAGTCCCAATCCCGGTCAAGCCAAAGACGGACTCCGGTCCGGACAGTGCGAGGATAAAGACTGATACGATAAAAGCCCCGATCGGCCGATTCGCTGATCCCGCGCTCTACGATATTGGTCCGCAGTACGAGTGGAATCGCGTGCAACTGTTCGCGACCGGAGCGCTGACGCTGGTCGATCTTCTCGATCGAATCCCCGGACTCACCACTCTGAGATCGGGTTGGCTGTCGACGCCCCAGACCGCCATGTACGCCGGAAATTTCGAGCGCATCAGGATTTTTTATGACGGGGTCGAAATAGACGTTCTCGACGGCAGAACCGGCGGCGTTCTGGATCTGGCATCGGTGGCGCTGTGGTCACTCGAGCATCTGAGCATCGAGCGCGCCGCAGGCGAGACCCGCATTTACATGCGAAGCTGGCGCGTCGACAACACGGATCCGTACACCCGCGCCGACGTCGCGAC
>DASYIM010000145.1:0-1896 GCA_035997625.1 Gemmatimonadaceae bacterium | reverse complement strand
GAATCACCTCGAATCCAGTTTTCTTCCCGTATCGAGTCGATCGAAATTCAGAAGCGCGTTCAGCACCAGGAAATAGCTGCCGATCGTTTCTCCGCGATACATGGGGTTGTTGCCGAACAGGACCACATGTCCTTTGCCCAGTGGCGAATCGACGACGACCGGACGCCGCGATACATCGCTTCCATCAAGCAGGCCCGACGCCAACAGCTCGCCCTGATCGGCGAATCGCAGCACCACTCGCGGCCGCAGCGCTGGCGGAATAACCGCCAACGGATTGCGCATTTGATCGTCGGTCACCGGCGCCGCCTCCCAAGGCTGCACCGGCTTCCTGACAGCTACATCGAATCTTGGATCCAGCGGTACCCTCCCCTGCGGTACGTCGAGCTCGTCAGCCGTTCCGCGACCCGTCGGACGCGCCGACGTAGAATCGGCAAACCGGCCGCCGCGCGTGCCAAGCACGTTGGTGATGCTGAAGCTGGTGCCGCCGTCGCTATAAACCGCCAGGCTGTCGCGAATGCCGTAGGTAAGCGGACTGGCATCGTCCACCACACGCGTGCGCAACAGGCTTCCCACCACGTGCAGGCGCGGCGGGTTGGTCACCGAGACACCGCTCGCCATTCCGAAGGTCGAGGCCAACTCCGCCGTGTTCTCGACCGTCACCAGCAAGCCGCCGTTCCTGACGAACGTCGCCAGGTTGTTCACTCCATTCCAACCGAGTCCCGGCCGGATGTCGTCCGTCTCGTCGATGCCCATGTTGGGAGTGAGCTCCGTTTTTTTCCACGGCATTGGGTTCCGCCACATCGGGAGCCCCGCCAGTATCGTCTGGGGAGTGCCACTTGTTGGTGGGAACAGAATCACATCGTACTTCGCGTTGAGATTCGAATCCTTTGCCGCGTCCTGCACGCTGATGTATGAGTAGGGAATGTGGAGGAAATCGAAGGCTTGTCTCCACCATCCCTCGGTCTGCGTGGATTGCCAGGTGTGCATGATCGCCACGCGCGGAGCACGCGCAGGGTGAGTCGCCACCGCTGGCGCAGCAGTTAGAGCATAAGCTCTGAGGCCGAGCTCTCGCGTCGCTTTGTCTAGATCCCCGGCGGAAATGCGGCGAATGATGAACGAGCCGCGCGCAAACTTCTGCCCGGCACCTTCGAATGGCTGCTCGGCAATTTGAAAATCCGCGTCCTTGAGCCGGTAACGAAGCGTGGCGAGTGCGTTGTCCGCGTTGTGATTGATCGCGAATACAGATCCGCTTCCCGTTACACCGCCCGGGGCGGCAATCTCCCCTGCTACGCTCTCCATCGGCGCGGACAGAATCTTTGGATCGACGACGCGCACCGAGCGCACAGCGAAGTTCTCGGGGAACGTCCAGCCGGTATCGTCATAGGGCGTGCGCTGGGGATCGTCGGGACTCCAGTACTGGTAGTCGAGGAGTGCGTCGGCAATTCTCGAGTAGGGCTGGTCCATCCGAACGACGTAGCTCCCCGCCGGGAACTGGCGGAGCTCGGTCCGCTGGAACGACCGCGGCACGGTGTCGAACGGGGGCGTCTCCGGCTTGACCGTGTCGGCGGCCGCTGCGCTATCGCGCCGCGTGCTGTCGGGCGCACGGGCAGCCCGCGTCGGCGGGGTTGGGCGTGGACGGCCGACCGGCACCATGACACTGAACGGCGCAGTCGCGCGCGATATCTCGACGTGCTGCCTCTGAAGAATTCTCAGCAGCTCGGCCTGCGCACCGGGGCGCCGGTCGTCAGCTGGCAGTACGTAAGCCGCGGGACCTTCGGTCCGCGCCTTGAGAATGGAACGCTTGCTCTTCTCGTAGAAGTTCTCGAGGAACTGCTGGCGATTGTTGGCGAAATAGCTGAGAGAAGTCAGCAACCCGGTTTGCTGATAGTTGTTGTT
>DASYIM010000144.1:0-3886 GCA_035997625.1 Gemmatimonadaceae bacterium | reverse complement strand
AGCTCGAGGCGGCGACCAGCGGATGCGCCGATGGTGTCGAGCAGGGTCTCCCAACGATCGAGAGGCCGGCCGTTGATGGTAGCGATGCTGTCCCCCGCCTGGAGTCCCGCCATCGCCGCCGGCTTGCCTGAAGTGACCGCCGCAGCGACCGGAATTGCCGTCGGAACTCCCGAGTGCATCAGCAGGCCGACA
Organism: Gemmatimonadaceae bacterium; assembly: GCA_035997625.1. Lineage (GTDB taxonomy): Bacteria > Gemmatimonadota > Gemmatimonadetes > Gemmatimonadales > Gemmatimonadaceae > UBA4720. Next base: position 3,694 of record DASYIM010000144.1, on the reverse strand, counting down.
TAAATCCCATAGGCGAGCAGCGCGTTCATAGTCACGCCGGCCAGCATGATGAACAGCCGGGCGGGAAGCGGCTTCGACTCGAACCATCGCGACTCCGGGATCGGCTTCGGCCCAAACGGAATCATCGCGTCCGGGTCAAACCCATCCTTTGGACTACCCGGCTGGGTTGCCGAGTTTTCGCTCCCGCCCTCGAGAAAAGCGGTTGCCTCGTCCTCGCGCGATGCCATGCGGACATATCCGCCGAGGGGGAGCGCGGCCAGAACGTATTCCGTTTCACCGAATCGCTTCTTGAGAAGCGACGGACCGAAACCGATCGAGAATCGCGGCGCATAAACGCCGGTGAGCTTGGCGGCGATGAAGTGGCCCAACTCGTGGACGAACACGACCAGTCCGAAGACGATGATTGGCGCAATCCAGCTCAGCACCTGAACTTCTCCTGAACGTGACGGCGGGCTGCGGCGTCGGCGTCGAGCAGCTCCGCGCGCGTCTCTGAAGGCATGCCACTCAGGTCGTCGAGAGCGGACGCGATGCCGCGGGCGATGTCAGAGAAGCGGATCTTGCCGGCGAGAAAGGCCGCCACCGCGCGCTCGTTGGCGGCGTTGAAGACGGCGGGCGCGGCCCCGCCCGCCTTACCAGCGGTAATGCCGAGGCGCAGCGCGGGAAAGCGCTCGTGATCGACCTGCTCGTATGTCATCGGAGAAAGTTTAACGGGATCAAAGGCTGGTACACCCTCATCCGCCACGCGTTCGGGATGCGTCAACGCGTACAAGACTGGTAATTCCATAGTCGGCACACTCATCTGAGCGAGCACGCTCCCATCGATGAACTCGACAAACGAGTGAACGATGCTCTGGGGATGCACCACTACGTCGATCCGATCGTACGGGAGCCCGAACAGGAAATGGGCCTCGATGACCTCCAGGGCCTTGTTGGCGAGCGTCGCACTGTCAATGGAGATCTTGCGTCCCATTCGCCATGTCGGGTGGCGCAGAGCATCCTCAACAGTTGCCGTCGCCAGCCGCTCGACACTCCAGTCGCGGAACGGGCCGCCCGAAGCCGTCAGCACGACACGCCGCACCTGAGACGTTGGATGACCGGTAATGCATTGCAGGATTGCGCTATGCTCGCTGTCGACCGGGACTACTTCGCCGGCGCCGGCGGCGCAGGCCTTCCTTACGAGGTCTCCGGCAATGACCAGAGTCTCCTTGTTGGCGAGGGCGACTCTCTTTCCGCCCTCGAGCGCGGCGAGCGTTGCATCGAGACCGGCGGCCCCCACGATCGCGTTGAGGACGATGTCCACGTCGTCACGGGTCGCGGCGGCAATGAGAGCATCGGTCCCGCTCTGCCATGCATCGTCACCGTCGGTCTGTGATTCCACCATTCCGACGAACGCGGGAGAGAATTTCAACACCTGCTCTCTGAGCAGCGCCGCATTGCTGTTGGCAGTGAGGGCCGTAACGCGGAACCTCTCGCGCTGGCGATCGAGCACGCGGAGCGCGGTTGTTCCGATAGAGCCGGTTGAGCCCAGTACCGCTACCCCTTTGGGTGCGGCCAGCGCGGTCACTTTGGGATCGGCAGCAGCAGCCGGCCCAGCATCAGAAACGCGATCGGCATCACGAAAAGAAGGCTGTCGAACCGATCGAGGATTCCGCCATGCCCGGGAATAATGCGGGAGCTGTCCTTGATCCCGGCCTCGCGCTTCAACAGCGACTCGGCGAGATCGCCGGTCTGTGCCGCCACGCTGACTACGATGGCGAACAGCACCGCCCCCTGGATGGTGAGGCCGAGCTGCGCGTACGGCATGAGGACGAACCGCACATAGAGCAGGCATATCACGATCGCCACGCCCAGCCCGCCCACCGCGCCTTCCACCGTCTTGCCCGGAGAAATAGAGGGAATCAGCTTCTTCCTCCCGAACGTTCTTCCAAACATGTATGCGCCAATGTCCGTTGCCCAGGTCAGCAGCACCGGCAGCAGCACCAACGCCGTCCCGGCCCGCGCGCCCACCGCATAGTCATGGTACCGCAATGCGTAGATGTAGGAGAATAGCGACGCGTACATCACGCCGAACACGGTAATCGAGACCGACGCCAGCGGCTTCCCCTGTGGGCCTCGCAGCCAGATGGTGCTGGCGAACAACACCAGCACCATCGCCACGATGGCGGTCAGCGAGAGTGTGTACAGGCCGAGTCGCTGGGCGTGTATCGCGATCGGCACCAGCGCTGCCAGGGCAATACCGGCGGCATCGAGCGGGTACGCCCCGGTTTCGCGCGCGATTCTGAATAGCTCCCACGCGGCCAAGGCGGCCAGAACCGACAAAAGGATCGTCAACGCCCAGTCGCCAAAATAGACGACCGCTATGCTCGCGGGCGCAGCGATGACCGCGAAGAGAGTACGCCGTGTCAGCTCCGACACGGTCTAGACTTCCATGATTTCTGCTTCTTTTCCCTTTAACAACTCATCGATCTTGGCGATGTAGTCGTCGTGAAGCTTCTGCAGCTCTTTCTCGCCGCGTTTCTGTTCGTCCTCGGAGGTCTTTTCCAGCTTCTTGATGTGATCGCGGGCCGCCGTTCTGGCGTGACGAATCCCGATGCGGGCTTCCTCGGCCAGCTTGTGGACGACTTTCACGAGCTCTTTGCGGCGCTGCTCATTGAGCGCGGGGAGTGGGACGCGAATGACGCCGGACTGGGTTTGCGGATTCAGTCCGAGATCGGATTCGCGCAGCGCCTTCTCGATCGCCGAAGTGAGGCCTTTGTCCCAGGGAGTTACCGTGAGCAGTCGCGGCTCGGGGGCGGACACGCTGCCCACTTGATTGAGCGGCATCAGCTGGCCGTAGGCATCGACACGAACGGTGTCGAGCAGGCTGGTGGTCGCCTTTCCCGTTCGAATCGAGGCGAGCTCGCGCTTCGACGCCTCGAACGACTTCTCCATCGCGGTCCGGCAGTCCTTCGTGATCTGAGGAATTGTCGTCATTGTACGATCGTTCCGACGCGCTCGCCCAGCAGCGCCTTCGCAACCTCTCCGTGACGGTGAATGTTCAGTACGATGATTGGAAGCTTGTTCTCTTTGCACAGCGTGATGGCCGTCTGATCCATGACGCTCAACTCCTCGATCATGACATCGCGATAGCTGATCGATTCGTATTTCCTGGCTTCGGGGTCGCGTTTCGGATCCGCCGTATAAACCCCGTCGACGCTGGTGGCCTTGATGATGACGTCAGCGTGGATCTGGATCGCGCGAAGCGCCGCGGCGGTATCGGTGGAGAAATACGGATTTCCGGTGCCCGCAGCGAAAATGACGATCCGTCCTTTTTCGAAGTGCCGCATGGCGCGGCGGCGAATGAACGGCTCGGCAATCGTCTCCATCGCGATCGCGGTCATCACTCGCGTTTCCAGCTCGGCCTTTTCCAGAACATCCTGGAGAGCCAGGGCGTTGATGACGGTGCCTAGCATGCCCATGTAATCAGCGCCTGCCCGCTCCATGCCCATCTTGGACAGCTGGGCGCCACGAACGATATTGCCGCCGCCGATCACCAGCCCAACGCTCGCGCCCATTTTGGAAATGTCGCTGATCTCGGTGGCGAGACGCTCCAGAATCTTGAAATCAAAGCCAGTGCCCTTCTGTCCGGCGAGGGCCTCGCCGGACAGCTTCAGCAATACTCGTTTGTACTTGAGATCGGGCAAAGGCAACGGGA
>DASYIM010000143.1:0-15048 GCA_035997625.1 Gemmatimonadaceae bacterium | reverse complement strand
GTAGTAGTAGTAGTGCTCCCCGGCAGTCGCGCGCGGTCGACGGTCAGGCGAACGACGGCATTCGGCGGCACTCTCCCTTCGAAGGGCGTTTGTGTCGCGACGGTCTCGGTGTCGGACGCGCTGACGGCGACGTTGACCCCGAGCCCAAGCGCATGCAACACTTCTCGCGCATCGGCTAGCCTGCGGTGTCTCACATCGGGCACGTCGACGCTATCAGGAACGGTAGCCACCGTTTGAGCGGTGTCGCGAGGCGGCACTAGGGCCTCCCCCGAAGCATCATTGACAGTGGCGGCGCGTGGAGGTGTCGAATCGCGAATGCCAGACGGCGGGCCTGTTGACGGGGGAGTACTTCCGCCAGCAAGCTGTTGCTGCGCGCCGATCGTAAGCATCGCCCGAGTTCCCGCCGACAGTGGTTGTCCGGCGTCAGGCACCTGCCTCACGACGAGATCCACGGAATCCGCGGACACCCTCAATCCAACCGAGCGGACCGGGATGGTGTCGGCTGCCAGTCTTGCCGTGGCGGCTGCCCGAGTAAGACCCAACACATTGGGCATTACTTTCATCGGAGGCGGAAAGAAAGTGTGGACCCGCACCACACGATCGTTCGGAATGAGATCGCCACCGCGCGGAGTTTGTTCGACCACAATCCGATATGGCCCGGTCGGCGACGGCGTGGAATCGTGCATCAGCTTGAGGTTTTCGCTTGCCACAATCTGGCGGGCGTCGTCTACGGAGTGGCGGGTGACATCGGGAACCGTTCGCTGCTGCGGCGAGGCAACCTGAAGTGCGACGGATCTGCCCGGCTCGACACTATCGCCTGCTTGCGGCAGCTGCGCGAGCACGGTTTGCGGCAGCTCCGGAGACGGCTTGGGTTTCACTGCGCCAAGCGTCAGCCCGGCTCGCCGAAGTATGAGGCTCGCGCGAGCGAGAGGCATGTTCGTCAATTCGGGCACTGCAACGAGCGGAATCGCCTTGGCGGCAATTACGGTAACTGTCGATCTCAAAGGAGCACTGTCGCCGGCTGGTGGATTCTGCCTCAGCACGGTGCCCGGCGGTGGTCCACTTACAAGTGAGTCGCGCGGAGCCATACCCAGTCCCGACTTAGTGAGTATTTGCTGAGCGACGTCAGTCGACCTTCCTACCACGTTCGGCACGACCACGCCCCGAGGGGGAGCGACAGCAACTCTGGACAAGAGTCCATCCGCCATCGTGGAAACGCGGGTCAAATTCGGGTTGACGGTGAGTCGGACCGTTCTATCCGCTGGGATCGGTGCTCCTGCAGCGGGATTTTGTGTCCGCACGATTTCGCTGCCGGAAGCCCCCGAAGGATCGAGGACGTCTCTCAGCCTGAATGATCGGAGCACGCTGCGCGCCGAGTCGACAGTCATTCCCGTGACAGATGGGACGACTAGCTGCCGCGAGGCAATCCGTTGTTGCGCGCCGACCGCACTCGCCGTGAGGAGAGCGATGCAACAATTGCAGACGCGAACTCTTGCCGAGACACTGAACATAGGCGCGAGTAAGAGACCGGTGGTTTCCAAGCTGCCGGTTGATCCACAGTAGCGCACAGGTTCTTCGTGTCAATAGAATACTTCGTCGCAGTGTGGACTCCGAGCAGAATGTCGCGCCAACCGTGCGCTGACTGACAAGAAACCGACACACCGCTGATATGAAAACGACATTGGAGTTTCTGTTCGAGATCGGCGGCGCGGTACGGAGGAGCAAGCGGGAGAACTGCGGAGTAAGGCGCGACAAGGCCTTCATTGCGACGCCCGATGGAAAAATCTCCGAGCTCTATCCTAGATACGGAAGGCGGACGGAGAATTCATGCGTCTTTGTCGCCCGATTTTGAGACCGGGGAACGGGGGACGAAAAGCGACCAGACGACGATGGAACCGGCTACCAGCAAAAGCGCGCGGGCCGCGTAATACGGCCACCACGCGGCGACAACGGCAGGGTTGTGTACGTCGCGCACCAACACATCCAGCCACGACGACGGCACTGGGGCGCCGAGTGCAACAAGGCGCGCAAGCTCGCCATAGCGAGCGGAAATTCGTCCCTCGGTGACGAGGAAGAGAAAAGAAACGAGCGCAAGCAAAGCCGCCGCTACGCGGCTCGCGGTCGGATGCGCGAGAGGCGGCGCATCCTTGGCCGGAGCAAGAAGACCTTTCAACCACCAGGCCGCAGCCGCCCCAGTGACTGTCGCAGCAGCAGCCTGAAACCGTGCTTCGTGCTCAAGAAAGTTGAAGATTGGTTGCCATGCATCAGAGGACATCGGTGCACCCCGTTGTCAGTACAGCTCTTATCCAAGCCGCTGGCGATGTCAGGTTTATAATCTCTCTATGGCGGATTCGCGCGCGTCCTACGGATAGGGAACGCGAAAGACGCCGATCAAAGGGTAGACCGGTGTGTTGATGTGCTGAGTGTCGAGGACCTGCACCTCCTCACCTGTCTGTAATGTGCCCACGGCAACGCCTTTGCCGCCCGGCATTCCGGGCGCGACATACATGACGACGAAACTGCCGAGATTACCGCGGTAGAAAATCAGATCGCCGGGCAGTGCGCTGTCGACGCGTTGGAATTGCCTCATCATCGCATCCGAGAGTCGCTCGTCCGGCCGCTGCGTCACCGCAACGCCGACTCTCTCCAGCACCACCTTGATGAAATGTGGCGAGTCGAGACCGTGAGAAAGGCCGCGATTGTCGAGAGAGAAGGGCAGCTCCTTCCAGGCGAGAAGGATCGCGGCAAGGACTGCTGACTTCCGCGGCCCCGTCGGCATGGCCATGATCTCGCGCTTGGTGCGATTCCAATCCACCGCCCGGTCAACGAGGCGGATGCGATCTCCCGTTGTCACCGAGCCCAGGAAATCGAGGACGCTCTCCTGAGTCTGGACCAGACTCCTGGTGCGAGCCTCGATCGCGCGCAGCGAGTCGGTCAGTCGTGCGACCTGGTTCTCAAGTCGTTGGCGATCGCGTTCGAGACCGCGCAGCTGAAACGCGGCATAAGTCAACGCACCCGCGACAAGCAGGAAGCCGAGCATACTAACGATGGCGGCACGCCGTGATGCGCGACCGAGTTCCGCAACCCGACTTTGGAGAGAAGTCTCGACGCTCATTTGGTCGACCCGTCGCCGCCGGTGGTCTCGCCGGCGAGAAGCTTGAGCGCCTGGTTCCACATGAACAGGAGGCGACCGGCGGAGTAAGTGATCAGGCCTGAAGAACCAAAGAGCCCCGTCAGCTCACCGGGACCGGCTTTTCCCTTTGCCATCAAATAGCCGGCACTCGAGAGCAGCATCAACAGCGAGATGCCAGTCACTGCGAGGTGAACCAGCCGCTCCATTCGAAACAGATCGGTGAGACGCTCGACGGCGTCCATCCGCTCCTTCAGTGTGCCGTCGGCCATCTCTTAGCCTCCTCGCAGCTCGTGAAACAGCGCGCAGTAGCCGGCGCGGAGCCACGCGTCCTCGCGCAGTCGGGCGTGAATGTAGCCGCCGTTCGTAGGCGAGTCGGTGGGACAGGGCGTCGCTCGCGTTCGCTCGCGTACATCAGCACGCGCGGTTCCCGAAAGCTGCCAACCAAGTATCAGGGGCACTCGTCCCCGTGTCAGCACGAGATCGAGCATGTTCGTCTCCTTTCCTTCCGCTTGCGCCTGATCGACCGCTGAGCGCAGCTCCTCGACCACGACGTTGCCACGAGAGCCACGGGTATTGAGCAACGCGAATATCGGCGACAGCACATCGCTGAATCCAGAGTTGTCGATCCGCGCTCGGGTCGAGTCGACGCCCTCCGAATAGCCGATGCGCAGAATGATCGGTCGAATCGGACGCGACTTCTGTCCCGCCGGGCTGCGTTGCCACGCGCGAATTGCGTACAGGATATCGGTCGCCGTCGCGGCGCCGGAATTCTCGAAGTATCCGCCGTCGACGTACCGTTGCTTCGCCCCCGAGGCAAACCGGATCTTTCCTTCGGGAGTGACGTAAGTGAAGCGGGCGCTCAAACCGACGGCGGTGCTCATGCTCAAGTCGAGCGAAGAATCGAGTCCGGAGAGCATCGTCAGGCGGCCGCCGAGCGAAGAGTCGGGACGGAGATTGCTGATCGCGACGCGATCACCGGTCTCGACCTGCGTGGTGTTGAGGAACAGCGCTGGCACGGCGCTGGCATCGCCCCGACGGAGGTTGTAGAAGGAGCTGTCGAATCCCCAACCGCTGCGGAACTGCCGGCGCCAGGAGCGCGTGAAGCCGTCCTCGAGTGCCCGGGCGCGATCGAATCGGCCGACGGGGAAAAACAGAAAACGCTGCAGCAAATCTGGATACACTGCCATTCCCACCACCGGCGTCAGGAAATCGCGCGAAAGGATGGTGTCGGCGGCGGCTCGGGCTTGCGAGCCCGCCGAGTCGCTTGCGTCGCATCGCGGAGCAGGGTCGTTCCTGGCAAAACGATCCGCGAGTCCGGCGAAGACCGCGGCGCCAAGGCTGCCGCCGGAGACCCCGCTGATGGCAAAGACGTGTTGAGCGAAACCCGGGCAGAGATCCTGAATCGTGGCGAGAATCTGCGCCGTGATGTACGCGGCGCGTATCCCGCCCCCCTCCGCCGCGACTATGACGACGGGATAGGCACCCGTCCCGCTCGCGCCATCGGCCCGCTGGCTCAACCAGGAACCGAAGGAGTTGCCGATAGTGAGATCGGATGTGGCGCGCCTGGGGAGCGTCCTGATCACGTGATTGTCGTTCCAGTTCCGCCAGGTGAACACAATGCTCAGGCCGATCAGGATCCAGACGTACGGCCAGCGGTGCATGCGGCCGCTATAGACGATGAGGCTGAAAACGGCTATCCAGGTGATGGTGGCGATCTCCACCATGATAGCGGGGTTCATCCAGTGCCAGCCGACCACGCTGACGGGCTTGGCGGCGAGCGCAACGACGAGGATCGCGCCCATGACGAGCCCGATGGCGAGGAAGATCCTGGCGCGCACTGTGTAGCTCCGGGGGACCGTCGCGTTGCTCGAGCCACTTTTTTGATCGAGAATCAGTCGGCGCTGCAGAAACGCGAGCGGAAGGACGACCGTCGCGACGCCGAGCGCCATCAACAGCCAGTTGAGATGGTCGAGTGTAGTGTTCTCGGGGCCGGTACCGATCCCTCTGGCGAAGAAAACACCGAGTGCGGCAAAGAAAACTGGCAACGTTCCGGCGAGCCGTGGGAATGTGCCGACTCCCCAGCGAATGCCGCTGTTCTTGTCGGTCTCGTAAGCGCCGGGCATCAGGCGGTAAATCATGACCCGCGCCCAGTACCACGCCGTCAGGGATGAGATGAGCGTAAAGAACACAAAGGCGATGATGCGCAGCCACGATTCGGCGAGGATGCGGATGGACTCGCGCATCTGGTCGGGAAAGGCGATGAGCAGTCCGGCGATGAGCGACGGAACGATGCTGGCCCCGGCGACGGGAGCCACGTGGAAGAATTCGCGGAGCCAGTTTAGCCAGGTGCTCACTCTGGCAAGGGATGATTCCCAAATGCGTGCGATTCTTTCACGAAGGGTCATGCGATCGGCATCGGGCGCTTCGGTAAAGACACGAGCTGATTGTTCGGGCATTGGTTTGCTCCTTCCGCTGGGATTGTCTGTAGCATGCCCGGGGCGAGTTGGCAATGTCGATTTCTTGTCAGCGACGAGCCGTTCCTTTTCGCCAGTTCTGCAAGGGGCGATGGCGGGTCGTTCAGGAAAAAATTGTCAAGGTAAGAGACTACCTCGTTGTATATCGCGCTTCTTGGGTAGACTTCACCTCTCAAAATGCGGCGCTGATCCAACTCCATTGCTTCGAGCGCCTCGTCGACTCTACCGGCGAGTTCAGTCCTCAGGTCGTACTGCAACTTCTCTCGCCTATCGAGGACGTCGCGGTTTCTTTGATGGGCCGACACGGCAGCCGTGAGAACCCCGAGAACGATTGAAGAGAGGAACCAAAGCAGGAAAGCAGAGTTCAGCGCAGCCCAAACCTTGGCCCCAAACGAGCGCTTGGGACCAGCCGCTTCCAGCTCTCGCCGGACTTCCGACCGAACGACTTCTTCCTCCCTAATGCGGAGCGACTCTTCCGGCGATAGCAACGTGCCTCTCCTAAATCGAGCCAGCCGCAAGGTGGTCCGCTGCCAGCCCGCCATAGGTGGCTTTGCGAAATGTCTCGGGTTCGAAGCTCATGAAACGCCAGTATGGGTACAGCTCCACGTCCTGTAAATGGCTGATTCTTCCTTCCGAATGCCGATTTCCTCTCAGGTCAAATCCCGGGAAACGGATCTTCTGGTGTCCGCTGACAAGAAACTGCATCCAGATGAAACGAAATCGCCATTTTCAAAATCCGATGCGCGTTGTAAGAATGAGGTCGAAAGCAGCATAGCGAACTTGAGGAGCGCACGCATGGCGGTTGCCAAGAAAGCGCCACAGAAATCTCCAGCGCTGAAGTCTCGGACCCTCGACGCGCGGCCCGACACTCTGGACTTTCGAGATCGAATGTTCGAGCCCAGCCTCATTGAAGTTCCCACCATGCGGCCGCTCCGCACGTACAAGCAGGTAGGCGTGCCCATTCTGGATCAAGGAAAGGAAGGCGCTTGTACTGGTTTTGGCCTGGCGACCGTAATTCACTACTTGCTGCTCACGCGTGAAGTAGTGCCCGACAAGGGCCAAATAAGTCCGCGCATGTTATACGAGATGGCCCGTCGATACGACGAGTGGCCAGGCGAGAATTATTCTGGATCGAGCGCCCGGGGCGCAATGAAGGGGTGGTACAAGCATGGCATCTGCTCACGAAAGCATTGGATCTACGACGAAAAGGACGGGAAACAGGACGCTAAGCTCTACTCGCAGCGATACAGCGACGCTCTTCGCCGGCCACTCGGCGCATATCTACGCGTCAATCACAAAGACATCATCGCAATGCATTCGGCGATCAGCGAAGTCGAGGTGCTTTATGCTACCGGACAAGTACACTCCGGTTGGGATAACGTTGGTGGTGATGGGTTGATAGCGTGGGCTGAGAAGAACAAGGTCGAAGGGGGCCACGCCTTCGCCATCGTTGGATACGATGAAAAGGGTTTGTGGCTACAGAATTCCTGGGGCGAGGATTGGGGCGACGGAGGCTTTGCCCAGATCAGCTACGACGATTGGCTGGCCAACGGCACCGACGTCTGGGTGGCGCGCCTGGGGGCGCCGATTCTGTTACGCGACCGCGAATCAGCGTCGCGCGGCGTTGGGGCGGCTGCCGAGGGAACCCGCGGTTATGTGTTCTGTGATCTCCGGCCGCATATCATAAGTCTGGGCAATGATGGTCGGCTGCGTACTGACGGTACCTACGGTACATCGGAGAAGGATGTCGCCGAGATCTTCGAGCACATTTCGACAACGATCGACCAGCCAAAGGGCCCGACGCGACTTCTCTTATATGCACACGGGGGGCTCGTGGGCGAGGAATCGGCGATTCAAAAGGTTGCGGACCTCCGCGGAACGCTTTTGACGGCCGGCATCCATCCGATTTCGCTGATCTGGAAAACCGATTTTTGGACAACTCTAAAAGATATTCTTGAGGATGGCATCAAACGCCGCAAACCGGAGGGCTTTCTCGATTCGGCTAAAGATTTCATGCTCGATCGCCTCGATGACGCCTTAGAACCAATTGCAAGGATTGTAGGCGGCCGCAACGCGTGGGAAGAAATGAAGGAGAACGCCACGCTGGCCAGTCAGGAAGGTGGTGGTCTGCCGGTGGTGATTGAACAGCTCCAGAATCTCCTGCGCCAGCATCCCAAACTCGAGATTCACATGGTTGGGCACAGCGCGGGTTCGATTTTGCTGGGCGGACTGATCAACGCGATCCGACCGACGGATATGAGAGTCACCAGCCTGACGCTCTGGGCACCCGCGTGTACGATGGACTTCTACCGGGAGAATCTGTTGCCTGCGATCCGCAGCGGCACCGTTCAAACCTGTACGGTGTTCGGTCTTACGGATCACGCCGAGCAGGCTGACAACTGCGCCCAGATATACCACAAGTCATTACTCTACCTGGTGTCGCACGCGTTCGAAAAGTTTCTCAGACAGCCCTGGGTAGGGAAGAATCCGCAGAATGGGGTGAAGCGTGCAGGGGAACCCATTCTCGGAATGGAGAAGTGGATCGAAAATGAGCTCAAGCCCGATGACCGCAAGTTTGATCTCGTCCTTTCGCCAAACAATGAGCTCGAAGGCACACCGGGCGCGTCAAGATCAACGTCGCACGGAGGGTTCGACGACGATTCAACGACTTTGCGTGCTACTCTTGCTCGCATCCTCAAGTTGGAAAGCAGCCAAGCGACCTTCGGCAAGGGACGGCTACGCTCCTCCGCCTCGAACCGCGCGCGCCGAGAAAGATTGATGATCAGCGGTATGCTGTCGTAAGTCTATCGCTGGAGTCAGAAGCTCACATTCGGCAGCCCGCGATCACCTTGCTCGACCTGGAAGAAGGGTGCCGCAATCACACCTGGCAGCGCGGACGCCATATTTGCTGGGTGGGTACCGACCTTCAGGATCAGCTGCAGGCCACGCTGGGCACGGCGTACGCGCTGGAGCGCGAGATCAGCGGCGGAGGGATGAGTCGCGTCTTTCTCGCCGAGGAGCGCGCACTCGGCCGCCGTGTCGTGGTGAAAGTCCTGTCTACGGATCTTGCGGCGGGCGTGAGCGCCGAGCGCTTCAAACGCGAGATCATGATCACCGCGCAGCTCCAGCACCCCCACATCGTGCCGATCCTGAGCGCCGGACAGACCGATGGACTGCCGTACTATACGATGCCGTTCGTCGAGGGGGAGTCGCTCCGCGTTCGGCTGATGCGGGTCGGCGCAATGCCGATATCAGTCGCGGTGAGCATACTTCGGGACGTGGCCCGCGCGCTCGAGTTCGCGCACTCGAAGGGGATTATCCACCGCGACATCAAGCCCGATAACATCCTGCTTACCGGCGACACCGCCGCCGTTTCGGACTTCGGCATCGGCAAGGCGCTGCTCGCATCGCACGTTACGTCCAATGGAGATTCCGAGACGCTGACCGATGTGGGGATGACGCTCGGCACACCGCTCTATATGGCACCCGAGCAGATCGCCGCCGATCCAGCGCTCGATTATCGCGCCGATCTATATTCGTTTGGCTGCGTGGCGTACGAGGTGCTGACGGGCGAGTCTCCCTTCGCCGGTCGCGGACCTGCCTCGGTGTTTCGCGCGCAACTTACTGAGACGCCGGAGCCCATCACATCCAGACGCGGCGACGTTCCCGATCCTCTGTGCAATCTTGTCGCTCACTGTCTCGAGAAGAATCCCGACGACCGTCCCGCCAACGCGCAGGAAATCATAGCAGTCCTCGACAGCTTCACCGCCAGGCAGACGCGCTCGTGGGATGCGCCCGGACGCTCGGAGGTCCCGACGATTGTTGTGTTGCCGTTTGCCAACGTCAGCGCCGAAGCGGACACCGAGCATTTCGCTGACGGACTGACGGACGAGGTGATCACCGACCTCTCGGCGATCAGGACGCTGCGAGTGATCTCGTGGCAATCAGCGATGCTGCTGAAACGAACGACCAAAGATGTTCGCACGATCGCGCGCGATCTCGGCGCCCGCTACGTCCTTACGGGGAGCGTGCGCCGGTCCGGTTCGAACCTCCGTCTCACCGCGCAGCTCGTCGATGCCAGGCTCGACTCGCAGCTATGGGCCGACAAGTACAACGGCACGCTCGACGATGTGTTCGACATCCAGGAGCGGCTTTCACGTCAGATCGTTGAGGCGTTGCGGGTGCGCCTCACCCCAGCGGAGGACAAGCGGCTGGCGGAACGACCCATCGCCGACGCGCGCGCATACGAGTCGTACCTCATGGCGCGGCAGCAGATCTGGAGCTTCACCGCGCCGTCGCTGGATCGTGCGCTGCAGCTGGTGAGGCGGGCGCAGGACATCGTCGGCGATAATGAGCTACTTGTCGCCGCCGAGGGACTGATCTACTGGCAAAACGTCAACGTCGGGATCGTGCCCGTGGCGCAGTACGAGGAATATCTGAAGAAAGCCGAGGCCTGCGCGGCGAAAGTGTTCACGCTGAAACCGGAGTCGTCGAAGGGGTACGGTCTGAGGGGCGCGATTCGCAACAACCGGGCGGACCCGGCGGGCGCCATGGAGGATTTCAAGCAGGCATTGGCGCTGGATTCCAACGATCCCGAGGCGCTGCTCTGGCTCGGATACGGTTACGCGGTCGCGGGCCAGATGTCGCTGGCGCGCGCGCTGATGGAAAGGCTGCAGCGAGTCGATCCACTGACATCGATCAATCTCGGCATGTACGGGATGATAGAGATGTACGACGGTCGCTACGACGAGGCATTGCGCTGGACGCAGCGCGCGGTGGACATCGATCCCGCGAATCCCACTCAGCGGATGCTGCACGCGTTCATGCTGGCGGCGAATGGCCGTCGCGCCGAGGCAATCCCGATTTTCGATGCGGTTGCGCGCGAGACACCGCTCATGGCGTGGACGAGGTTCTCGCCGGCGATGGCGTGCGCGCTCCGCGGTGATCGCGCGGGGGTGCTGGAGGCCATCACCCCCGAACTGCGCGCTGCGGCGCAATGGGATGACATCTTCTCGTGGTGGGGTGCGGACTGCTTTGCGCTCGTGAACGAGCGCGAGGCGGCCCTGGACTTCCTCGAGCGCGCTGTCGATTTCGGGTACATCAACTGGCCATTCCTGTCGCGGCACGAGCCCTTCCTGTCGAACATCCGGGGCGAAGCGCGCTTTGCGAGTCTCATGCAGCGGGTGCACAAGGCGTGGGAGTCATTCGAGCCATGATCATGCGCATTCTGCTGCTCGCCAGTGCAGCCGCGGCATTCATCGCGCCGCCGCCATCCGATACCACCATCAGCTACCGTCCGACCGTGTCGCGCCGATCAGCTTCATTCTCTCTGGATCAGGGATAAGTGGTTCGCGGTGATGGGCGCTGATATCTTCTGATTGGGTGAGCCCACTCGACCTCGTTGTCTACAAGATCGAGGGGTAGCGATAGGATGGATGACGCGGCGAACCCGATCGACATCGGCGATGTTGGTCGGGAGCCCGAACTAAAAGCAGAAACATCTGGACAGGCTCATCAATGGGTTTTATCCTAGTGCGCACCTTCGGATAAGCCCTTTAAAGGAGTTGGCTCGTGCCTGTCTCTCCGCGCAACGCACACGTTGCCTGCGCCATCTCTCTCATTCTGTTGCTCGCCAATTGCGGCGAGGGTCCCACCGGGCCGGGTCCCAAGCCGGGAGTGCGCGCTGTCGCTGGCGCGGGCGTGACCGACACGGTCGACTCCCAACCTTTGCAGGCGCTGGTGGTCGAGGTAAGAGGAGAGAACGGAGTGCTCGCGAGTGGTGTCGTCGTGCGGTTCGAGCCGAAGGCAGCGTTCGAAAACGCCGGTTATTACTATGAGCCGACGGTGCGTGTCTGCCCGCTCTCGGCGCAGAATTGCGACGCGTATTTCGGAGAGGTCGCGACCGACACCACCGACGCCCATGGACGCGCGAAGATGACGGTGCGATTGGGGCGCGTCGCCGGACCCGGAGTGGTGCGGCTGGTAGTGCCGGAGTTCGGCCTCGCTGACTCGGCCACGTTCACTATCACCCCCGGCGCCCCTGCCGCGGTGCGCGCGGTTGGTGGCGACCCGACGCTGGACATCGGCAGCACCGCCACACTCAGCGGCCACGTGGTCGACCGTTACGAAAATGCCCGCACAGAAACGCCGACCCTCAGCGCCGGGGCTGGCAGCGCGATCGCGCTCAACGCGAGCACAGGACTCGTGACGGCTCGGGACATGGGCACCCAATGGGTGTTCATGCGGTACAACGCGCTCGTCGATTCCGCCAGAGTACGGGTCGTGCCGCCTGGACGCCTGCTGGTGTGGTCCAGCGGCGAGCAAGCAGTGCGGCTGGTGAATATCAACGGCACCGCCGAGCGGACGATCGTAACGAATGTCGCGAGTGACTACGGTGCGTTCCCGCAATTTGATGCAACGAGACAGCACATCACGCTGCACGCCGGATCCGAATACTACGGCGGATCCCCAAACACTCTCATCGTCATCGACACGACCGGCGCTTCGCGACGCGATATCGGACCCGCTATCGGATTCAGCACGATCATGTCCACCCGCTACCTGGCGGACGGCACGGTGCTGGTCGTTGGCATACGCAGCTCGGACTCTTCGCATCCCGGTTTTTCACTCTGGCGTGTTGCGACAGACAACACGATTACGTTCGTCGTCGCACTCCCGGGACTCGGAGATACTTATGGTGGCGCCGATGTCTCGCACGACGGCACTCATGTCGCTTACCTCGCCACTTCTTCGAACCCGAGCGAGCTGCGCCTGCTCGATGTCGCCAGCGGATCGACGACTGTGCTCGACGTCAACGCAAATTCGCCGCGCTGGTCTGCCCAGGACGATCGCATAGTCTACCTCGGCACGTCGACCAATTACTACACTTACGGTGGCGTGGCTACGATTATCAACACGAACGGGAGTGGACGCAAAGTTCTCGGCAACGCCGACTTCAGCCCGGGCATTTCATGGTCACCCGACGGGATTTACGTTGTCGGCCGCGCCAGTGATCAGTCGGGGCTGCGCCTGGTACGCGTCAGCGACGGGGCCGCGGTCTCGCTGCAGTTTCCCCTGGCGACGAGCTGCTGCCATGACTACTGGCAGCCCGACTGGCGTTAGGCGATCGCTCTAAGCCGAGAAGGACAACACGCGGCCCGACGAGTCGCCTGAGTACGATTCGATAATAGCGAGAACTCGATCGACGTCGGCGATGTTGCTTGGCAACCCGAGCGATGCCCGGATCGCGCCGACTGGAACGCCTGGCCCGAGACAGTTTGCGAATCGCTCGATACTGAAGCCAGTGTCCGAGAGCTGATCGAAACACCGCGCCGTTTCGTCGGCGCGGAATGCGAACGCTGACTCGGATGCGCCAGGGTTGCAGAAGCATCCTCCGCGCAGCGAGACGCCCTCGTCGCGCGCGCGAGATTCGATACTCGCAAACGGAATCGCCCGACCCGCACGATCGAGGACGTTGAACGCAATCGTTGGCCCCCGATCCTGGATGTTCGTCGGACCGTAGACTGCCACCAACGGACTCCCGTTGGAGTGCTTCAGCCGACGAAGTCCATCGAGCAGATAAGCCGTAAGCCTCATCACGTGAGTGTTGAGCCTTCGCATGCAGACGTCGTCGAGTAGTCTGAAGCCATCGTCCAGCGCAGCGATGCTCAGAAATGCCGGCGTCCCATCCTCGAATGCTCCGTCCGCTGGAGCACGGAGGAGATGCCTGTCATTCTGCACCGATGCGTATTCCAAAGTCCCGCCCGCAAACCACGGACGCGTCAGCCTGGCGAGCGAGGTGCGGCGCGCCACGAGGGCGCCGACTCCGGTCGGGAAGCCGAATACCTTATAGAAGGAGAGCGCGACGAAATCTGCCGGAACCGCTCTCAGACTGAGCGGACTGGTCGGGACGAATGCAGCCGCGTCGATCAGCACGCGATAACCCAGCGACTGAGCTCGGCGCACCAGTGACAACGAGTGCTTCACTCCAGAGAAATTGGATTGCGCCGGGAACGCGAACAGCCCGCGCTCGGCGGCCGGGAAGCTGGCGAGACGCAGCTCGGGATGATCAAGTCGCAGCTCGTCATCTAGCGGGAGGTAGTGCACCGGCGCACTTGCCCTGCGCGCGTACTCTCGAATGCCGTTCATCGAGTTGTGATTGTCGGCCGTCAACACAAGCGACCCATCTTTCCCGAACGGAAAGCTCTCTGCAACCAGCTTGATTGCCGCACTCGCGTTGGCAGTGAAGATCACCGCGTATTCTTCCGGAGGAACGTCCAGAAATCTCAACACCTGGGTGCGGGCCTCTTCGATCAGCCGAGTGCTCTCGCGCGATGCCGGATTCTCCGAGTGTGGATTCCCCAACACCACCCGCGACAACAGCTCCGCATGCGCCCGCACCTGTCGCTCGGCGTACAACGCGCTGCCCGTGAAATCGAGATAGGCATGACCTCCGGCATCGAGCCGGCCGAATTCATTCGCCCGCAGCTGAGTGAAGAAGAGCTCGTCGCGGAGATTGATCTCGGGCGCACTGGTGGCGAAGCTGGCTAGCATCCGCGGGCCCACGCGTTTGAGCTCTTTGTCGCGCCGACGGGAATGGGGATGCGGGAAGCGGGACGCGGGACGCGGGAGCCGAGCCCAGAGGTGTCCGTGCGTCCTATGTGAGGTGAGCCGCCGAAGTAACGGCTCAGGTCCGAGACGTGTACGAATGCTTTTTTTGCGCTGTCGCCTGCGGCCGGCGCGATTACCGGACTCATCACATCGTCGAGCCACTCGCGCAGCCCGCCCCTCAGGAAGTAAACCTGGGTATAGCCGAGCGCACGCAGGAAAACCCATCCCTGTCCTGCGTGCGCTCCCCCCTCGGAGTAAAGCACGATCGTCTCGTCGCGACGAAATGGAGTCGTCGACAGATCGCTCAACGGAATCCGCTCGGCGGTCGGGATGTGCAGGGCGTCGAATTCACCGCTCGTCCGTATGTCGACGACGCGCAGTCCGGGCCGGCGATCTCTGATCCATTCGGCCAGCTCGATCGCCGTCACGTGATCGTCCTCGTGCTCGACCGCGCGGGCGAGGCTCTCGACATCCAGCCGTACATTCCTGGCGCGATCCGGCGTTCCCGCGAATGCTGCCGCGAGTGCGAGAAGGAGTGCGGCCGCGACGGCGACGTGCGCGATACCAATGCGCTCTCCGCGAATATTCATTCCGCCTCCATCGTCGACCACGTACGCGCCTCCCGCTTCCCGCCTCCCGCCTCCCGCTTCCCGCGACGCTCAATCAGCTCGGCGACATGAAAGCCGCCCAGCGCAATTCCCACGATCGCGAATACCACCACGCCATACGGCACGCGCATCAGCGCCGGCAACGTGAACGTCCCGTGCGGAGTGCTCTGGTAGAACGGCTCCAGCAGGCCGAAGAAAACTCCGGCGACCAGCACGCCGGTGA
>DASYIM010000142.1:0-14982 GCA_035997625.1 Gemmatimonadaceae bacterium | reverse complement strand
AACCAATCATGTTGAGAAGAAGTTGGACCGTCTGCGCGATGACGGCCTTACTCCTCGGCGGATCGGCGTCAGCACAGTCGCCGGGTACGTTGCTGGTAGGAGGCTTCGTCCAGTGGACCAAGTTCGATAGTAACTGGGGCGTGGCCACTGATTTTGGAAATTCGATCGGTTTCGGCGGACGGCTCGGTGCCTTTATCGCACCGAACTGGAACCTCGAAGCCGACGCTCAGTACACCCCAGGCCAAGCAGCAACCGGCACTGATTACAGGGGTATCGGCGTCCCGGGTGGAGACGTGAAGGCCAGCACGCTGACGACGCGGCTTGTCTACAGCTTCCCGCTCGGAAACGTTCCGTCGTTTCACGTCGGAGCTGGTGGAGCCCTCGAGAACTTCCGCGGTGGTAACAACCAGGGTAAAGCGATTTACCAGTTTGGCGCGAACGGGCTCGCCGGATTCAACTTTGGCTTCGGCGGCTTCGCGGTTCGTGTCGACGGCTTCCTGAACTATTTCCCGTCGGAAGGTGGGAAATTCGATTTCGGTGCGCAGGCCGGTCTACAGCTCTCGCCTGATCTCAACAACCTTTTCGGCGGTGGCGCGACCCCTAACCCAGTGATGTGGGCGCCTTACGTCTGGTGGGATCAGTTGGACGCACCGCTACCCGGAACCGTAGAACTTGGCGGCTTCGTCCAGTGGACGTTCTTTGATGACAACGCCGGAATCGAAACTGTCGCGGTAGCCAAAGATGGAATTGGCTACGGTGGCCGGGTTGGCGTGTTTCTCTCTGATCCGCGGTGGGAGCTTGAAGGTGATGGCTACTACGCACCAGAGGACAACAACATCACGCCGAACAGTGGCATTACCACCGTCGCTGCTCACGCGTTCGCGATGCGTCTGAACTACAACTTCCCATTCCGTATCATGAACCGGCAGAGCCAGTTCATCCTCGGTGGGGGCGCCACACGCACGAGCTACCGTTTCGAGACAGCTTCGAGCAGCAATCTCGCCTACCAGTACAACTATGGTGCGAGCGCGTTGGCTGGTCTTCGTCTCGCGGTTGCGAATCGTACAGCGCTGCGTTTCGACGGCGTGCTCGACTATATGCCGAACCACGACCCCGACGCGAACATGAATATTCATCTTCGTGGCGGACTGAGCTTCCTGCTCGGTGGTGCGCGTCCGGAGGTTATGTGCACGTATGCCGGCCTCGAAAGCATTCCCGCTTCGAGCCCGAACTGCGTTGCTCCGCCCCCGCCGCCTCCGCCACCACCGCCGCCGGCAATGTGCCAGTACAACCCGAACATCACGGCGGTGGATCCGCTTTGCGTAGCTCCATCGGTGGTCGACACAACCAGAATCACCGCCCCGATCTACTTCGACTTCGACAAGTCGACGATCAGACCGGATGCGGCTGCAACACTCGACGCGAAGCTCCCGTATCTGCAGGCTAACCCGGGTATGAGAATTCGTATCGAGGGCAATGCTGACGAGCGTGGCTCCGACGAGTACAACCTGGCCCTCGGCCAGCGCCGCGCGGCAAGCGCCAAGCGGTACCTCGTTGACCACGGTATTACGGCAGATCGCTTCGACCTCGTGTCGTACGGCGAGGAGCGCCCGGTTTGCACCGAGCACAACGAAGCCTGCTGGCAGCAGAACCGTCGCGATGACTTCCGTATCGTGACTGTGGGCAGCGACAGGATCGTAGTACCACCGCAGGAGTAAGCACCTTCTCCAGCCGGGCCTCCTCACGGAGGTCCGGCTCGGAGACAAAAAGGCGGAGCACCCAAAAGGCGCTCCGCCTTTTTGCATCACACGCCTTTTTTCCCAGTGACCGGGGGTTCCGTTTTGACAACCGGACGGTAGCGAAGCGCTTCCGCGACATGCGAGGGAGCGACATCCGCAGACTGCTCGAGATCCGCTATGGTTCGAGCAACCTTGATCACGCGATGGTAGCCGCGCGCCGACAGCGCGAGCCGCGCGGCGGCAGTCTGTAGTAACTCCCTTGCCTCGGGACGGATCCTACCGTTGGAATCGAGCCAGCGCCCGCTGGCGAATGCGTTGCAGGTAACCGCTCTCATCCCGGCAAATCGACGGCGCTGCCGATTGCGCGCGTTCTCGACACGCCGACGAATTGTGCGCGAGTCGTCGGCGAGACTGTTCCCGCTCAATTCTTTCAGCGCAACCGCGCCGACGGTCACGTGCATGTCGATCCGGTCCGCCAGCGGCCCGGATATGCGGGACGCGTACCTGTCTATGTCGACCGAAGAGCAGTTGCAGGACCCAGTCGGATCACCGGCACGGCCGCACGGACATGGATTGGTCGCACCGATCAGCGTGAAGCGAGCAGGATATGTGACAGCCTGACTCGCTCTGGCAATTACCACTTGGGCATCCTCGAGCGGTTGGCGCAGCCCGTCGAGAACATGGCGTGGGAACTCGAGAAGCTCGTCAAGAAAGAGCACACCGTGATGAGCAAGGCTGACTTCACCCGGCCTTGGCGACGACCCACCGCCGATGAGGCCGGCGCTTGATATGGTGTGGTGCGGCGCCCGGAACGGTCGCACTCCGCGATCGACGCCCTGGCAATCCAGCAATCCCGCTACCGAATGGATGGCAATGACCTCCAGAGCTTCCTCCTCTCGGAGCTCGGGCAGTATTGACGGCGTACGACGAGCGAGCATCGTCTTTCCCGCGCCGGGAGGACCGACCATCAGGACATTGTGACCGCCCGCGGCTGCGACTTCGAGCGCTCGCTTTGCTGTCTGCTGGCCGACAACATCGGAAAAATCCGCAGCGTCAGCGTGATCGGCGGAAGCGGGTACTGCCGCTCGCCGCGCGGAAGGGAGTTCTCCGGAGCGCAGATTCGTCACGAGCTCCGCCAGCGATGCGGGGGCCGACAACCGGAGCGAGCTAACTCTGGCGGCCTCAGCGACGTTCGGCGCCGGGAGAACCAGCGTTGAGACATGGGCTCGGCCGGCGTGACGCGCCACCGATAGCGCACCGCGCATGGTGCGCAACCCGCCATCGAGTCCGAGCTCGCCGACGAACATGCGCCGTTCTATTGCCCTTCCGTCCAGCTGGCCGGTCGCGACAAGAATCCCAATTGCGATCGGAAGATCGAAGGCTGTGCCATCTTTTCGCACGTCGGCCGGCGCCAGGTTGACGGTGATTCGGCGAGGAGGAACCTGGAACCCGGAGTTGACGAGAGCCGCGCCAACACGCTCACGGCTCTCCTTCACTGCGCTGGCGGCGAGACCCACAATGGTCCACTGCGGAAGACCAGCTGCCGCATCGACTTCGACAATGACGTCGAAGGCGTCTATTCCGATCAGCGCGGCGGAGCGTACTGCTGCGAGCACCTACCATCGTACGGGACGCCGAGTGCCCGTGACAACGCGTTTTGAGGCGACCAGAATCGGCTTCGCGCAGGCGTGGGTCTGGCTGCCCAATCCAGGGATTCAGCAAACACCGCCCGGACAACTAGCGTGCACGGCTTGTGCGGGGGTATTCTCCCTCGTCGACAACCTCCACTCACTCTGACATGAGATTCTTTCGCCGGCTAGGCTGCCTCATAATCATCATCGCCATTTGCGTGGCGGTCTGGTATTGGTATGCGCGCGTGCCAACCACCAAATCCAGCAGTACGACCGTCGAGACTGCAACATCCTCAAATAGCGGTTGGCAACCGTTGACCGCGGCGGATGCGGATCGCGGCCGCGCCGCGGTGCAGTCTCTTGGTAATCAGTCGGGCCCCGTGTTCGCCAACCTTAGTGCGGCAGAGGCGGCGTCCTACATCTTTACGGTTCTCGCCAAACAGCTGCCGCCGTCGGCGCAAAACGCGCAAGCCGCCATCATCGGTGACCGGCTGTACGTGCGCGCCGATGTGGAGCTCAAGGATTTTGGCGGATCGAAGGCACTGGGACCGCTGGGAATGCTTCTCGGAGATCGAGACAGCGTGCGCCTGGGCGGGACCATCAACATGTTGAAGCCCGGCCTCGGAGAATTTCTGGTGCAGGAGGTCAAGCTCGGGAAACTCGACGTTCCAAATGGCCTGATTCCCCGCATCCTCACCCAGATGAAGCGTGACAAGCCGGTCGAGGGAATCTCCCAGAACGGGCTGCCGATGGTGATGCCCTCTTACATTTCAGATGTGCGAATCGCCAACGGCAAGATCACACTCTATAAGAGCGTCCGGTGAGCCGACGGGTCCTGGTCATCGATGATGAGCAGGGGATTCGTGCCGCGCTCGGCCAACTCCTCGAGTTCGAGGGTTACGAGGTGCGCTCGACGGCGAACGCTGCCGATGGAATAGCCGAGTACCAGAAATGGCGTCCGCATCTCGTATTCCTCGACGTGAAGATGGCCGGGATGGACGGGATGGAGGCGCTCAAGAAGCTGCGCGAGCTTGATCCGAACGCGCTGGTGGTCATGATCAGCGGCCACGCGACCATCCGCACCGCCGTCGAAGCCACTCAGCTCGGCGCTTATGAGATCCTCGAGAAGCCGCTCGACACCGATCGCATTCTGGTGATGTTGCGAAACGCGCTCGTGAATCTCGATCTGAAGGAAGAGAACGATCGTCTCAAACAATCGGTCGATGCGCCATTCGAGATCGTCGGCAAGACGCCGGTGATCCGGGCACTGATGGAGAAGATCGAAAAGGTCGCCGCCACTCCGGCGCGGGTGCTGATCACGGGAGAGAACGGAACCGGGAAGGAGCTGGTGGCGCGGGCGCTCCATCGAATGTCGCCGAGAGCGACCAAGCCATTCGTGGAAGTGAACTGTGCGGCGATTCCCAGCGAGCTCATAGAGAGCGAGCTGTTCGGTCACATGAAGGGGTCGTTCACCGGAGCGGTGTCGGATCGCGCGGGCAAATTCGAGCAGGCGAACAAGGGCACCTTGTTTCTGGACGAGATCGGGGACATGAGTCTCGCGGCTCAGGCCAAAGTCCTGCGCGTGCTGCAGGACAACGTCATCACCAGAATCGGCGGCGCCAAGCCGATCTCGGTCGATGTGCGGGTCATAGCGGCAACCAACAAGACTCTCGAAAACGAAATAGCCGGCGGCAAGTTCCGGGAAGATCTCTACTACCGTCTCAACGTGGTGCCCATTCACGTCCCGCCCATTCGCGAGCGACGCGAAGACATTCCGATGCTCGCCCAGTATTTCGCGGCGACGTTGTCGGCGCGGGAAGGAATTCCGCCGCGCACATTTACGCCGGATGCGCTGGAGAGACTGAGCTCGCTCGATTGGCCGGGCAACGTCCGTGAGCTGCGCAACACCGTCGAGCGGCTGCTCATTCTGGCGCCCGAATCCCACATCTCGGCTCGCGACATTGATCGACTGGCGGGGCAGCGGGCGCTCGATGACGCCGGACTGGCGACGCTGACGCAGTGCCGCACCTTCGAGGAATTCAAGGACGCCGCCGAGCGGGCATTCCTGCTCAACAAGCTGCGTGAATTCGACTGGAACGTGTCGGAGACGGCTCGGGCAGTGGAAATGCCCAGGTCGAACCTGTACAAAAAGATCGAGCGATATTCGCTCTCGCGCGAGCACAGCTGACATTGCGGGAGGCGGGAAGCGGGAAGCGGAGCAAGTGCTCACTTACGAACTGCCAAAAGACCAAATGAAAAAGTTCAACAACTATATCGCTGGGAAGTGGGTCGCGCCCGAATCGGGCGAGTACTTCGACAACCGCAATCCGGCGGATCGCGGGGACGTAATTGGAAAATTCCCGCTGTCCGATCGTCGCGACGTCGAGCGCGCGGTGGAAAGCGCGACACGCGGATTTGCCAGGTGGCGGCGGACTCCGGCCCCCGCGCGCGGTGACGTACTGCGCGTGGTCGGCGACATCATGACCAGGCGCAAGGAAGAAATTGCGGACGCCATGACGCGGGAAATGGGCAAACCGCTTACCGAGACGCGCGGCGACGTCCAGGAGGGAATCGACACCGCGTACTATGCGTCGAGCGAAGGCCGCCGGCTTTTTGGAAAAACTGTTCCCAGTGAGCTGCGAAACAAATGGGCCATGAGCTACCGCCGGCCGATTGGTATTGCCGGCCTCATCTGCCCGTTCAACTTCCCGATGGCGATTCCGACCTGGAAGATGTTTCCGGCGCTCGTGTGCGGGAACGCGGTCATCTTCAAGCCGGCGGAGGACGTTCCGCACACCGGAACGCTACTGGTTGAGATTCTACTGGAGGCAGGATTGCCGGAGGAGGTCATCCAGCTGGTGCACGGCAGCGGTGAGCAAGTCGGCGCGGCGATCGTCGAGCATCCATCAATCCCGCTCATCTCCTTCACCGGTTCTACCGAGACGGGCCGGATCGTCGGCGAAACGTGCGGACGGATGCACAAGCGCCTCTCGCTGGAGATGGGAGGCAAGAACGCGCAGATCGTCCTCGACGATGCCGACCTCGATCTCGCGCTGGAGGGCGCGCTCTGGGGCGCCTTCGGAACCACCGGGCAACGTTGCACCGCTACCAGTCGTCTTATTCTCCAGAGGAAGGTTCACGACAAGTTTCTCGGCATGCTCGAGGATCGCGCGAAGGGGCTGAAGCTTGGCGACGGCAGGAAGAAGGGGACCGATGTCGGTCCGCTGATCAATGAAGATGCGGTGAGAAAAGTCGAGACCTACGTCGACATCGGTCAGTCGGAGGGCGCGAAGCTGCTCACCGGCGGCGAGAGGCCGGATAAACTCTCGAAGGGCAACTTCTTTGAGCCGACGATCTTCGCCAACGTCAAGGCCGGCAGTCGCCTCGAGCAGGAAGAGATCTTTGGCCCCGTGCTTTCGGTTATCAGAGTAAAGGATGCAGACGAAGCGTTTGCGGTGAATAACGATGTGAAGTACGGTCTGTCTTCATCGATCTACACGCGGGACGTGAACATTGCTTTCCGCGCGCTGAACGAACTCGACAATGGGATTACGTACGTAAACGCACCAACTATCGGAGCCGAGGCGCACTTGCCGTTCGGCGGTGTAAAACAGACCGGCAACGGGCACCGTGAGGGCGGCTGGGAGGTCTACGAGTTTTATTCGGAGACCAAAGTTGGATACGCCGATTTTTCGGGCACCCTGCAGCGGGCTCAAATCGACACCTATCTGGGAACGCCGGACTAACGGCCGCGGAATAGAGCGCACTATGGAGAGATACGAAGAAAAGCGAAAACACGCGCTGCAGCTTGCCAACCGCCGCCGCACCGGCGGCAAGCTGTCGTTTCTCCTCCACTGGGCGAGAATTGTCATCGTCTCGCTGGCCCTCTTCGTCGTCATCCGGGCGTTTGGCGTCGAAGCATTCAAGATCGCCAGCGGCAGCATGGAGCACACTCTTTTCGAGGGGGACTTCCTGCTGATCAACAAGCTCGTATATGGAGCCGGCATCCCGGGCAGTGGGCGCAAGCTGCCTGCGCTGCATGCCCCTCGTCGGGGCGACGTGATAGTCTTCACTTACCCCGTCGATCCGCGCCTGAACTACGTCAAGAGAATCGTGGGAATTCCGGGCGATACCCTGGAGATGCGCGACGCCACGCTGATCCGGAACGCGCGTGTGGTCGAGGAAAACTACATCCAGCGCACCCCGCAGGAGGCCGATCAGGCCGACGACGATTTCCGCTGGCAGAAGGCCTATCTGGTGGGCGGCGCGTCGATAGAGAACTATCATCCATCGCGTAACAACTGGGGCCCTCTGATCGTCCCTCCCCATGACTACTTCGTCCTCGGAGATAATCGCGACAATTCGTCCGATTCGAGGTATTGGGGCTTCGTGGCCGACTCTCTTGTGCGGGGCCAGCCGATAGTGGTCTATTATAGTTACGCGCCCGACACCGGCGATCGACTGGATTGGTTGACTCGTTTGCGGTGGAAGCGCTTCGGAGAGATCGTTCACTAAGACTGACTCCGGTCTCTTGGATTATCAGAGGATACCGCTATCGCTATGAAGGCTTCGACGAATCGGAAATCGACCGTCGACGAAGGATCGCTTGATCAGTACCTCAGGGACATCAGCGTCTTTCCCCTCATCAATCGCGAGATGGAAGTGGAGCTCGCGAAGCGCATCCGCCAGAACGACCAGGACGCTCTCGACACCCTGGTACGATCGAATCTCAGATTCGTCGTTTCCGTCGCCAAGAAATATCAGAACCAGGGCGTATCCCTCTCCGATCTGATCAATGAGGGCAACCTCGGTCTCATTCGCGCCGCCCATAAGTTCGACGAGACGAAGGGGATCAAATTCATCTCGTACGCGGTGTGGTGGATCCGTCAGTCGATCCTGCAGGCTCTCGCGGAGCAGTCGCGGATAGTTCGCGTGCCGCTCAATCGCGCCGGAACGCTGCACCGGATCGGCAAACGCGCCAGTACGCTGCTACAGGAGCTCGGACGCCAGCCGACCAACCTCGAGATCTCCGAGGGAATGGACATCAGCGAGGATGAAGTCGCCAAGACGATGATGATCTCGCAGGTCCATCTGTCGCTCGATGCGCCGATGACCCCGGGGGAGGATAATCGCCTGCTCGATTATCTCCCCGACAACATGAATCCGACGCCCGACGAGATCACCTTCGAGAAGGCGCTGTCGGAGGCAATCGAGGAATCGCTGGCATCGCTCAAGGAGCGCGAGTCCAAGATTCTCCGTCTGTACTTCGGCCTCGACGGTGCCGACCCGATGACCCTCGAGGATATCGGAACGCTGCTACAGATCACACGCGAGAGAGTGCGTCAGATCAAGGAGAAGGCGCTGCTCAAGCTGCGCCACAACTCGCGGCGTCGCTCGCTGGAATCGTTCCTCGGCTAGATAAGCGCCCGCGGGCTATTCGCTCGCCGGCAGCGCCCGCGGCAGTGTCAGCGTAAAGTTGGACCCCTCGCCCACGGTGCTCGTCACCGTGAGCTCGCCGTCCATAGCTCGCGCGAGCTGACGGCCGATCGCGAGACCCAGTCCCACGCCGGCGTCGGTCACCACCAGCGGACTCTTAGCCTGGGCGAACGGCTGGAAAATGCGCTCCAGCTGATCTTCCGGAATCCCGATGCCTGTGTCGATGACGCTGATGGCGACGCGAGTCTCGCGCGCCTGGGCAAGAATCGAGATGGTTCCACCGGCCGGCGTGAACTTGAGGGCGTTGGCGAGAAGGTTGATCAGGATCTGCTGGGTCTTGTCGAGATCGGCCTTGATCCTGAGCTCAGGGTCTACGGAGAGGGGGGTGAGATTGAGCTTCTTTTCGGCCAGCTGCGGTCTGATCATGTCCACGACCGAGCCTAACAGATGCTTCATTCTTATAGGCTCGCAGCGCAGCTCGATTCTGCCGGCGCCGAGCTTGGCGAAGCTTAGGACATCGCTGACGAGGCGATCGAGGTGGTTCTTGCTACGCTGAATCCGCTCCAGATCGGCTTTCTGCGCATCGGTGATTGGTCCGCGCACGCCCATCTCGAGGAGCTGCGCGTACCCACCGATGGCGTTGAGCGGCGTGCGCAAATCGTGGCTCATCGCCGCCAGAAAATCGCTCTTCGCTCTGTTGGCCTCCAGGGCTTCGTCGGTGAGGCGTCGCAGATCCTCCTGCGTGCGCTTTGATTCCTCGATGTCGGTGTTGCTCCCGAACCAGCGAAGAATCTTTCCATTCCCGTCCCGTTGCGCGCGGGCCCGCCCCAGGTACCAGCGGTAGGTTTTCTGATCGGCGTCCCAGAGGCGGAACTCGACTTCATAAGGCTCGCCCGTCTTCAATGACCGGGTCCAGCGCTCGATGGTCGGAGCGACATCATCCGGGTGAAGAACTTCCAGCCAGCCCTCGCCAACGATCTGCGCTGGGGTTTTCCCAAGCGAGGCCGCGGTCAGATCGCTTACGTAGTCGAGCGAGCCATCGGGTGTGGCCGTCCAAACGTGGACCGGAATCGAATTGGCGAGAAAACGATAGCGCGCTTCGCTTTCCTCGGATTGTCTGCGCGTGTGCTCGGCGAGAACGCGCTCCGTAGTTTCGGCCGCGACGTTGAGAAACGCGACGGTCGTACCATCCTCGTCCCGAACCGGGCTGAGCGAAAAAGTGAACCACGCCTCACCGGGCGGGCCCTCGCTGCGCTCCATCAGGAAATGAGCGTCCTCGACGTACGTCGCCGGACCACCGGCGCGAATCTGGTCGAACAGGGGGCTGATCTGCGGCCAGATCTCACCCCAGACCTCCCGGCCTGGGCGCCCGAGGGCACGGGCGTGCTTGGCACCAAGAACGGCGCGATAGGCGTCGTTATAAATGAGGTTGAGATCCGGTCCGCTCCACAGGTTCATGGGGAACGGTGACTCGAGGACGATTGCGACGGTGATCCGAAGTGCCGATGACCATTCGGATGGCGGGCCGAGGGAGGTTTTCTCCCACTCGAAGCTGCGACACATTCCCGCCATGACGCTGGCCCCGGGAAACACGATCTGGGGATCGGCGAGGGGGCGGGTGTCGATTGCCATCAGATTGGAATATACTCCCCAGCCAAGGTTGGCAAACACCGTTCCCCGAGAGCGTATGGTTCGTACAATCGCCTGGGTCATTTCGCTTGGACTGCTGGTCGTCACCGGAGTCCTTGGTATCCAAAACGGGTTGACTGAGTGGGGCGAGGCAGGGACGCCGCTTCAACAGTCCGTAACGGCAGGCGTTTTTCTCTATGGCTTCCTGGGCTTGATCACGGCGTATGGCCTATTCCGGCACCGTCGCTGGAGTTTTTCGGCGGCGATTGGGTGGGGGCTTGTGGTTACGTATGTGGCCGGAGTCGCGGCGATTGCGTATGGTGGCGCGGACGTCAGCGTGGGCTCGGCGATTGCGGCAAGCGTGGCGAGTGCCCTCATTGCGCTCGGTGTCGTCTGGACGACTAATGTGATGACTCGTGCGCGCGTTTCCGCAGATTCCGAAACACGGAGCAAGGCAATGTCTCTAACCATCAACTCTCCAGTATTCCAACCAGGCGGGTCGATTCCAGCTCGGTACACATGCGAGGGCCAGGACGTCTCACCGCCGCTCGAATGGTCAGGAGCTCCCGCCAACACGAGGACCCTCGCGCTGATCGTGGATGATCCCGATGCACCCGATCCAGCGAAACCGCAGCGGGTATACGTGCACTGGGTGGTCTGCAACATTCCGGCGTCCGTTACGTCGTTGAAAGAAAACGCGTCGAAAACCGGAATGCCGAAGGGAGCGGTGCAGGGGAAAAACGATTGGGGAAAAGCGGAATATGGCGGCCCGTGTCCGCCCATCGGCCGGCATCGGTACTTCTTCAAGCTATACGCGCTGGACATCGAGCTGACCGGATTGTCGGCAGCGACCAAGGCCGACCTCGAGCGGGCGATGAAAGGACACGTACTCGAAAGCGGCGAGTTGATTGGGACTTATCATAAGGGCGACAAGTAGGTCGGGCTGCTGAACATCAGCAGGAGCCAGAAAAAAAAGGCCGGACTCTCGTGGAGTCCGGCCTTTTCGTTACTCGATCGCTGCCGCCTTACATGGTCGAAGCGACGTTAGCTCCTGGGCTTCTTTACCTTTATGCCCAGGGCCTTGGCGACGTTGATGCGATTTCCGCCGAAGGCGCGCGGAATGCGATCGCCGGTGTCCTCGACAATCTGCTTGATTCTATGTGTTTTGTACCCGGGGTTCTCGGCGACCAGCAGCGCCGCAAGCCCGGTCACGTGCGGCGTGGCCTGGCTCGTACCGATGAAGCCGGTGACGATGTTTCCGGCCTGACAACCCGCAAATGACGGAGCGCCGGTGTCAGTGAACAGCAATGTGGTCTTGCTGCAGAACGACCACACCCAGGAGGCGAAGTCCGGACCCCACGGCCAATTGGTGATCGGCAGCGTGGCCGGGTCAAGGTTGCCGCCCGGGCCGGCGACGTCCACCGATTTCTTCCCGAAGTTGGAGTAGAAGGCTGGGGTGTCGGGGTCACCATTTACTGTCGTCGGACCGACTGCTGAGACGCATAGGACATGCGGTGCGTCGCAGTACGCCGCGAACACATCGCCGTTCTTGTCGAGATTGCTCGCCGAGTTGCCGGCGGCGACGACGATGAGCGTTCCGCTCTTAGCGGCGTAATCGAAGACGGCCTTGATCACTTTGACCACGGGATGGTTGCCAGCTTTCTGAAAGCTTCCGCCGAGACTCATGTTGGCGACGTCGGCCCCATGATCGGCTGCCCAGAGCACACCACTCAAAACCGTTCCCAGCGTGCCGGCGCCGTTCGAGCCAAGGACTTTGACGCCGATGAGTGTGGTCTGCGAGGTCAGGCCCGCGAATGCGAAAGCTCTGCTGCTCACCTGCGCCGCGACATTGGTGCCGTGACCGTTGTAGTCGGAGATCTTGTTCCGCGTCGGGAAGAAGGTGGTGGTGATGGCGTCGTCTGGGAGTCTGGTCTCAGTCGAATCGGGAACGTACACGTTCATGAACGAAACCGACCGACTCAGATCGACGAGGCCATTCAGATCGCGGTTATCGTAATCGATACCGGTGTCGAGAATCGCGACGGTGACGGTGGAGCTTCCGAGCTTGCCCGCCGCCCATGCCTTGTCGGCGTTGATGAGCGCCATGTTCCATTGCCAGGAGGCGAGAATCGCGGTAGCCGGGTTTGTCGCGCTCTCGATCGACGGACCGGCCGCGAGAGCTGCGGCGTCAGCGCGAATCGGCGCCGTCGGCTGTTCGAGCGAGACGATCTCGTCCGGGTCCACTTCGGTGACGCCGGCGGTGGTCGCCAACTGGTTGGCGGCGTCGGCGGTGAGACCGGATACGGTGGCGAAGCCGGCGCCCGCGTGCGCTGCCGTCAGAGTTCCGCCGAGGCTCGCGACGGTCTGTGCGAAGTTGGCTGGGAGACGGCCGGGCGTGGTCATAACGACGTACTTGCCGCTCGACGGGCCCGCGGATTTGGCGAGATTCGGGGACGAAGGTACTTTGAGCGGCGTTACGACGTTGTCCGGCGAGCAGGCCGAGACGGCGAAAGCAACGACAAGTGCGAGAACGGGAATCCGACTCTTCATAGGCGGGCCTCTCTGTGTGGGTGCGTGGGACTGCGATGTCTGTCACAGGCGTCGCAGAGCGCCCAAGGCAGAGGCAGGGCCAGAACGTGCGCACCGTCTCGCGCGCTGTCAATAGTTTTCTTCGTACATCTCATGATTCGTTGCTGACACAGCGGAACACCAACTGTTGCTTAGATTTTGGCCCATGCCCTCCCGAGTAGCGGAAGCATTCGCGGGTGTCGCCCACCTGACAGAGATCGTGAGAAAGATGCGGAGGAGGTCGTCGCGGCTAGCGGTCATTGCAGCTGTATTGTTCCACGGCAGCCACGCAGCCGCGCAAGGTGTCGGTCGCTCGGCGAAGCTCGTGCTGTCGGACTCTTTGACCGTCCTCGTCCGCATCGGAGCCGCCGACAGCAGCGTCATCGCATTCACTCCGCAGGGGGGATTCCGGTTGCGTGCCGATTCGGCCGCGCTCGCGAATTGGGCGAAGGCCACGGAAAGGCTCGCTCCGCCAGGGGCTGCGGCGGGAAAGGGGCCAGAAGATCGCAGCGCCTTGTCGGCGGCGGTTCTCCGGGCCAACGACGGGTCGGGCAACGCGATGCGGTTGATGCGCCTCAGCGCCGATTCCATTCCGGAGTATCAATTGGCCGGGACCAACGGCGCCTGGGAATTTCGGGAAAAAATCAGTCCAGCAAAGGGCGCTCTGCTGATCGCGGCGCTAGGCGGCAGAAGCGGAAGCGGGCTGGAATGGACGCCGTTCGCGCAGGTGCGCGATTCTGCGGTGCCCGATTTCCAGCCCGCCGAAGCCGTGCCGGACAATCCGCGACCAAAGTACCCGGCAAAAGCAGAGATCGCTCAGGCCTCGGGCTCTGTGGTCGCCCAGTTCGCCGTTGGCATCGATGGGCGCGCCCGCCGTGAATCGCTGTTGATCGTCCGCGCGAGCCACCCGCTTTTTGCTTTGGCTGTGCGCGACGTACTTCCACAAATGCGCTTCCTGCCGGCGAAGCTGCACGGAAGTCCGGTGGAGCAGGTGGTCATCGAGGAATTCCAGTTCAGGGCACAGTAAAGCCGTAGTCCTGGCCGGCCCAAGGCAGTACAGCGTTAGATTTCTGCCATGGCTCAACAAGCATCGTTTGACGTGACCACTGGAGTCGATCTCCAGGAGGTTGACAACGCCGTGAATCAGGCGCAGAAGGAGATCTCCCAGCGCTACGATTTCAAAGGATCGCCCGCGACAATCGACCTGAACCGCGCCGAGGGCAAAATCACCCTGACGGCCGAGAACGACTTCAAGATGAACGCGCTCTGGGACGTGCTGCAGTCCAAGCTGATCAAACGCACCGTCTCGGTCAAGAATCTCGAGCCCGGCGACATCAAACCCGCGGGCGGCGACACCGTTCAACAGGTGATCGGGCTCAAGCTCGCGCTCGACGGCGACACCGCCAAGAAAGTCGCCGCCGCAATCAAGGACGCCAAACTCAAGAAGGTTCAGGCTGCGATTCAGGGCGATCAGGTGCGCGTCTCTTCCCCCTCGCGCGACGATCTGCAGGCGGCGATGGCGCTTCTGCGAGGCAAGGATTTCGGCGTCGAGCTGAAATTCGGGAACTATCGTTGACCCAGCAGGGCACCGCTCCACACCAATCGGCGAACGCGTGAAAGTCGGCGTCATCACCCTCGGCTGCGACAAGAATACCGTCGACAGCGAGCGATATCTCGCTCAGCTCTCCGACTACTCGGCTGAATACACGCCGGATCTCGGCCAGGCTGACCTGATAATCGTCAACACCTGCGGCTTCATCGACGCCGCCAAAAAGGAGTCGATCGACGCGATGATCGAAGCGGCCCGGTTCAAGACCTCCGGTCGCTGCCAGGCAGTGGTCGCAGTCGGCTGCATGATCGAACGCCACAAGGCCGAGCTCGTCGACTCGATTCCCGAAGTCGATCTATTCCTCGGCTCGTCGGAGATGCAGAAGCTCGTGCCTGAGCTCAACGAGCGCGGTCTGCTCGGTGAGGCGAGC
>DASYIM010000141.1:0-42511 GCA_035997625.1 Gemmatimonadaceae bacterium | reverse complement strand
TCGGCCAGTTCGTACTCGCTCGCCTGTACACCGATGGCGATGGTCAGATGTACGAGCGGCAACAGGCATTTCAGGAGAAGACTTTCGGGACGGTGGCGCTGCCACTTTACGCGGTAGTCGATGCCGACGGCAAAGTGCGGGGGACGTTCACCGGGCTGACGCGAGACCCTTCCGAATTCATCGAGTTTCTGCGGCGGGCGGCAGCGGGCACCTGATACCTGCCCCATTAGATCGAGAGCGGGTCGAAAAGAACTGGATCCGAGATCTCAGCAACCAATGTCGATAGATCTTAGTTAACGACGTCTTGACCGTTCCGCCCGCGTTTCTTTGGCGCTGCCACAAGTGTCCTGCGCAATCCATACAGCATGCGTCTGACTTCGATCGCTTGCGCGGAGAGTGAGTCAAAGTCGGTGGTGCTGATTGCTTTCAAATCTCTGGCGAGAATCAGGTGGTACTCCAGCTCTGAGCTGGAATTGAGGGAGAATCGGATGAACCGAGCAAACTCCTTCGGACCTTCCTGACCATTGCCCTCAACGATGTTGGTGGGAATCGACATCGCCGCGCGCATCATCTGACCTCTGAGCGCAGCAACCTCGCCCTTACGCATCCTGGCGGTGGTCCGATGCACGTTGAGCACGAGAGCGTGCCCTTTCCGCCAAACGTCGAGTTTCTTGAAATCGCTCATGGGCGAGAGATAAGCGATCCGGAACACCACCACGCATCATTCGCTTTCGATTGTAACCCTAAACGACGATAAAAGTCGTGGCGTAGTGAACTCGGATCTATCGACTTGAGTTGCTGAGATCTCGGATCCGGTTCTCTTGATCAGTGGATCCCACTGCATCTGGAAGTTGGCAGCAGGCACTGATAAATGCCGTACTCAGGCCTTTCCCTTGGGCTGCCCGACACCAGCTTTGTCGGCGCGCTGCAGAACTACTTCCGCCGTCGACAACGGGCCGTGGTGCGTCGCCTTCTCGGCTTCGATCTTCCTGACCACAGCGTCGGTCTCCTTGTCCTTCTTCCCGCGCCTGAAAATAAATTCCGGCGCCAGTGCCATCCCAAGGAGCGTCAACGGCAGTATCTGCAGCGTCTGAATGAGCAGTGACACGGCGATGGCGTCGTTGCGCGCCACGCCGAACTGCTCCGCCATCAACGCATAGACGAACTGAAAAAAGCCGACGTTGCCCGGCGTCGCCCTGATGATCAGTCCGACGTTGATGCCGAGCAGGCACGCCAGGCTTCCAGCGAGCGGAATGGGGACATGCGCGGCCGACGCGGCGAGATCGAACGTCCACAGCTGACAAGCCCACGAGGCAAGAGAGAGGACGATCGCGGCGAGAAAACGCGGACCCGTGGCGAGCCGGGCGGCGGTTTGACCGAAGCTCGCGAAATACGCGCGAAACTTTCCCATGAAAGTGCGTGGCTTGGCCCGGCGCTCCGGAACGTGCTCGGGTTTCATGCGCCTCGTCGCGTAAACGAAAAACACCAGCAGCAGGACGATCGCTACCAGCAGCAGCTCCGCCGGAATCTTCCAGCGTTCGAACTGTGGCGGCAGCTCGAAGACAAGCACGCCGGCGACGAGCAGTATCACGAAGCCGATCGGGTCGAACAGCTTTTCCATCGCCATCGATGCCAGCACCGTGGAGCTCGGAACTCCGCTCACGCGGGAGACGAACACCACCCGCGCAGCATCACCCCCGTTGGCGACAAGTACGTTGTTGAGTCCGGCCCCGGCGACCGTGGCGCGAATGGCGAGGGGAAGGGAGGTGATGCCGATTGGGCGCAGAAAGAGCCACCAGCGCACGCCCTTGATCAGAACCGACAGCAGATTGACACCAATTGCGGCGGCGAGGAGCGGCAGCGATGCGTGGCGCATCGCGCTCCATGCCTGGTGCCAATTGATTGTGCGGGCGAAAAGAATGAGGAAGACGAGAATCGCGGCCGAGATCGCCCAGCGAATCCCTTTCTTCAGCTTAGGACTCATTCAGTCGGCAGAGTCGCGAATTCGTAGCCTTCTTCTTTCAGGCGGTCGATGATGAGTGGTAGCGCAGCGGCGGTCTGCATCCGATCGCCGTCGGGATTGTAGCCGTCACCGTCGTGCAGCAGCACGATCGAACCCGGAGAAACGCCTTCGAGCGTGCGCTTCACGATCTCGTCGACGCCGGGCCGGTCGCTGTCCCAGACTCCGAGCGACCAGCCGATGGTGCGCTCGCCGTACGAGGCGGCGATGGGAGTGGTCCATGGGCTGCGAAACCCGTGCGGCGCGCGGAAGTATTTCGGAGCGGGCGCGCCTGCCCGCTTGATGGCTCTGATTCCCAGGCGAATGTCGCGGCTTACGTAGAACGGGCTCTTGAACTGAAGCTTCCGGTGAAAGTAGCCGTGATTACCCAACTGATGTCCTTCGTGAGAAATCCTTCTCACGAGCTCTGGCCAACGCTCGGCGTGGCTGCCCAGCACAAAGAAAGTCGCCCGCACTCCCTTCTCGGCGAGCGTGTCCAGTATCCGCGGAGTGGCATCGGGGTTGGGACCGTCGTCGAAAGTAAGGGCGACGACTTTGCGGTCACCTTCGATTTTCCCAAGCGCCGGTCCGAACAGCGGACTGTTCCGGTGGAAGGCGCCATGGACCGCGCCACCGATCACCGATATGCCGAGTGCCGCTAATCCAATCATGCGTGAGTGGCTCGCCCCAGGACGGCCGTGTAAATGTCGAGCACTGCTTCGGTGACGTTGGCCCAGGAGTACTGCAACGCTTCCTGACGGCCGCGCTTGCCGAGCCTTGCCCGGAGCGTCTCGTCGTCCAGCAACCGCACCAGCGAATCGGCGAGAGCGTCCGTATCCCCACAATGCACCATTAGTGCCTCACGCTCGTGCTTGACCACATCGCGGAAACCGTAGATGTCGGAACAGACTACCGGGGTTTCGCAGGCCATCGATTCCAACAGAGTTATTCCAAACGATGCCTTGGTGGTCGGGCACGCGTACATTGCACTATGGGCGTAGTAGCCCGGCCGTCCGCCGAGGACCGAGCCCACGAAGGTGATATCCGGGTCGCCGCCGGCCGCGCGATAGTAGTGTTTGCGCAGCGGCCCATCGCCGACCACGACCAGCTGAGCCTGTCGGTTTCTGCCGCGGACCTTCTTGAACGACTCGATGAGTGTGGTTAGTCCATTGCGGGGATCGAACCGCCCCAGAAAGAGAATCACCGGGACATCGGTGCGAAGGGCAGCGGGGCGGGGAACGTGCGGGTTGAATACGTCGGTATCGATCCCATTCGGTACGATCGTCCAGTTGGCCTCGAAGTATCGGTTGAGCGCGATGGTTGTCGAGTGCGACACTGCGATCGCTGCATCGAGCTGGTCGAGTCGCTTCTGGAAGTACCGGTTCAGGAAGCCATAGGCGAACGAGCGGTCGAAGTAAGTGTGGAACGTGCCGACTACCGGACAGTTTGCTTCCTCGATCGCCATCACCGGCAGCACGGGACTCAGCGGCGAGTGGACGTGAATGATGTCGTACTGCCCGAGACTGAAGACGCGCTTCAGATCTTTGCGCAGCTCGAATCCCCAGGTGAACCGGGCCTGGGAGCCGTTGGCGTATACGGGCTGGCTCTTTCCGATTCGAACTACGTGCTGCTCGGGCCGCGCGCCGGGAATGTTCGACGTGATAATGTCGACCTGATGTCCGTAGCGCCGCGCCTCACGCGCGAAGAAATGCACATGCTCGCAGATCCCGCCCAGGTGCGGATAGTAGTACTCGGTGACGAGGGCGATTCTGAGCGGACGCGCGTGCTGGTACCGCGCCATCGGCAGCGATCCCGCCGGCAGCAGCTCGAGCCGGCGCGAGTGCGCGAGCTTACGCGTTAAGAGCGGCATGTGCGGCGGCTAGGCGTGCGATCGGAATTCTGAACGGTGAGCAAGATACGTAATCGAGACCGAGTTGATGGCAGAAATTGATGGAGCGTGGCTCGCCGCCGTGCTCCCCGCATATCCCCAGTTTTATGTCGGGACGAACTTTACGCCCATCCTCAACGGCTATCCTTACGAGTCTACCTACCCCTTCGGTGTCAAGAATCTGAAATGGATCGTCTGCAAAAATACCCCGATCAATGTAAGACGGAAGGAATCGCCCCGCATCGTCGCGGCTCAGCCCGAGAGTAGTTTGCGTCAGATCATTTGTTCCGAAAGAGAAGAATTCGGCTGACTGCGCGATCTGTGCCGCGGTGAGCGCCGCTCGTGGTAATTCGATCATCGTGCCGATCAAATAGGAAACCTTCTCTCCCATACCCCCCAAAACGCGATTCGCCACGTCCTCAATTATCGCGCGCTGGTTCTCGAACTCCTTAACCGTAGAGACGAGCGGAACCATAATTTCCGGTTTGACGACTATTCCGCGACGCATGGCACGAACTGCGGCCTCGAGAATCGCCCGCGCCTGCATTTCTGTAATCTCCGGGTAAGAAATCCCCAACCGGCATCCGCGATGGCCGAGCATCGGATTCGTTTCCCGGAGCGACTCAATGATTCGATTCAGATCGGCGCGCGGAATATCGAGGGTGCGGGCAAGCAGCTTCGCTTCTTCGCCGCCATGGGGAAGGAACTCGTGGAGCGGCGGGTCGAGAAGCCTGATCGTCACCGGCAGGCCATCCATCGCCTCGAAGATTCCCTCGAAGTCCGCGCGTTGCATTGGGAGCAGCTTGGTGAGTGCGCGCCGGCGGCCGCCCTCTTCCCGAGCGACGATCATCTCGCGCATCGCGGTGATGCGGTCGCCCTCGAAAAACATGTGCTCTGTTCTGCAGAGCCCGATGCCCTCGGCGCCAAAGCTTCGAGCGATGCGCGCATCGCGCGGTGTATCCGCGTTCGCGCGGACGCGAAGCTTGCGCGCCTCGTCCGCCCAGGCGAGAAGCTGTGCGTAAGATTGGTAAAGCGGTGCCTGCGAGGCGGGCAGCGTTCCGTTCGTCACGCGAACGACTTCGCTCGGAACTGTCGAGAGATCGCCGACGAACACGCGCCCAGTTGCCCCGTCCAGTGTCAGCCAATCGCCTTCATTGATGTGCGTGCCGTTGACACTGAATGACCGATGCTCGAGATCGACTTCGATTTCCTTGCAGCCGACTACCGCGCATTTGCCCATGCCGCGCGCAACCACCGCGGCGTGGCTGGTCATGCCCCCACGTGCCGTAAGCACCGCGCGCGCCGCGACGATGCCGTGGAAATCCTCTGGCGTCGTCTCGTCGCGGACGAGAATTACGCTCTCACCCGCCTGCGCGCGCTGTTGGGCTGTGTCGGGGTCGAAGACCGCGCGGCCGCTCGCCGCGCCGGGACTTGCTGGTAGTCCCTGGCACAGCGGCGTCGCACGTATCGAAGGGTCGATGATCGGGTGCAGCAGCTGATCCAGGTGTCCAGCCGGCACCCGGCGCACCGCCTCGACTTGATCGATGAGGCCTTCGCTCACCATGTCGCGGGCAATCTGCACGGCGGCCGCGGCGGTGCGCTTGCCGCTCCGCGTCTGCAGCAGATAGAGCTTCCCCCGCTCGACGGTAAACTCGAGATCCTGCATGTCGCGGTAGTGCTTTTCGAGGCGATCCTGAGTCCCGATCAGCTCCTTGTAGGCGTCCGGCAGCTCTTTCGCCATCTCATCGATGTCGAGGGGCGTACGGAGGCCCGCGACGACGTCCTCCCCCTGCGCGTTGACGAGAAACTCCCCGTAAAACCGCTTCTCGCCCGTGGACGGATTCCGCGTGAATGCCACGCCTGTTCCGGAGTCGTCACCAAGATTTCCGAAGACCATCGACACGACACTGACGGCGGTGCCGAGATCTTCGGGAATGCCGTTGACCTTCCGATAGTCCCGTGCCTTCTTGAGCGTCCACGATTTCCAGACGGCTTCGATCGCGCCCCAGAGCTGCACGATGGGGTCGTGGGGGAAATCCGCGCCGCTGCGATTGCGCACGAGAGCCTTGTACTCTTCGACAAGATTGCGCAGATCGTTCTCGCCCAGCTCCGCGTCCGATTGAGCTCCCGCCGTCATCCGCTTTGCCTTCAGCAAATGCTCGAAGTCGTGGATGGAAACGCCAAGCACGACGCTCGAGTACATCTGAATGAACCGGCGGAACGAATCGTAGGCGAAGCGGGGATTGTTGCTTTGCTCGGCGAGCGCGATAACGGCGCGGTCGTTGAGTCCGAGATTGAGAATCGTCTCCATCATCCCCGGCATGGAAATCGGCGCGCCCGATCTCACCGAGACGAGCAGCGGATTCTTTGGATCACCCAGCTTCTTGCCGGTTGTCTTCTCCAGGCGAGCGACGTTGCCCTCCACCTCGGCGCGCAACCGGTCGGAGTATTTGCCGGTTTTCAGGTACTCGACGCATTCGCTGGTGGCGATGGTGAATCCGGGTGGCACCGGGACACCGAGATTGGTCATCTCGGCGAGGTTCGCACCCTTGCCGCCGAGAACGCTCGTCATGTCGCGCGTCCCCTCGGCGGTTCCATCGCCGAAGAAATAGACCGACTGCGCCATTGGCGTCAGCAGCCGCAGCCGAAGCGGAGCTTCTCCGGGTCGGCGGGCGGCGGCGTGGGATAATCGCCGGAGAAGCAGGCGTGGCAGAATCCGGCCGGCCCACCAGGCACCGATTCCAGCATGCCGTCGAGGGTGAGATAACCGAGCGAATCCGCGCCGACCTGCTGCGTGATCTCCTCGATGCTCATGTTGGCGGCGATGAGCTCCTCACGCGTCGGCGTGTCGATCCCATAGTAGCACGGGCCGGTCACGGGCGACGAGCTGACGCGCAGATGAACTTCACGCGCTCCGGCGGCGCGCACCATGTTGACGAGCCCGCGGGTGGTGGTTCCGCGCACTATCGAGTCATCCACCATCACCACGCTCTTGTCGCGAAGAACCTCACGCACCGCGTTGTACTTCACCCGCACCTTCGCATCTCTGCCCGCCTGGGTAGGCTGGAGGAAAGTCCGCCCGACGTAGTGATTGCGGATCAATGCCAGCTCCAGCGGAAGCCCGGACTCTTCCGCGAAGCCGAGCGCGGCGGAGTTGGATGAATCCGGCACGCTGAAGACGAGATCCGCAGTGGGAGCGGGGAAGTCGCGCGCCAGCCGCCTGCCGAGCTCGCGCCGTGCGCGATCGACGGAACCACCGAAGATCTGGCTGTCCGGACGCGAGAAATAGACATACTCGAATACGCACTTCCTGGCGTCCTGCGTCTCCAGCGGGAAAATCGAGCGCTTGCCGGTCTGATCAATCGCGATGATCTCACCGCGCTCGACTTCGCGCTCCAGCGTCGCGCCGAGGAGATCGAGCGCGCAGCTCTCGGAGGCGAATACCGTCGCATCGCCGAGTCTTCCCATCACCAGCGGGCGCCACCCGCGCGGGTCCCGGGCGGCGAGCAACGTATTGCCGACGATGACAACGAGGCAATACGCGCCTTCGACTCCCTTCAGCGCATCGGCCAGGCGATGCTCGGGCTTCTCCGATGGGGAGCGGGCGAGCCGGTGGACGAGAACCTCGGAGTCCATCGTCGAGGTGAAGATGGAGCCCACGTCCTCGAGCTCGTGTCGCAGCTCGGACGCATTGGTGAGATTCCCGTTGTGCGCCAGCGCGATTGTTCCGTCACGAAAGCGCGCCACCACCGGTTGTGCGTTCTCGATCGTCGACGACCCGGCGGTGCTGTAGCGGGTGTGGCCGATGGCGATGTCGCCGCGCAGGCTCGCAACCTCCGGCGCGGCGAAGCCTTCCGAAACGAGTCCCATGCGTTTGATGGATTTGGCGCCGAGCTCGCGATCGACGGCTACAATGCCCGCCGACTCCTGCCCCCGATGCTGGAGGGAGTAGAGACCGAGGTGCGCCATCGCCGCCGCGTGCTCATCACCGTAGATGCCGAAGATTCCGCACATATCAGTGGGCCGCCACAGGAGAGAGCTCGTCGAAGGTGGTGTGCTCGACCGTCCTCGACATGATCGCCGGAATGGTCGAGTGATACGCGCGCCGCAGATCCGCGATCGAGCTGCGCAGTGATCCGTTCGGGAGAGCAATAGTAAGCGCAGCCGAGTTGCGGCGAACACGGCCGATCTCTCTGCACGGAACTCCCGCCGCGGCAGCAATTGCCGCGACGCGTTCCGGCGCTGAGCTGGAAATGACAACGCGGCCCTGTGTCTCGCCGAACAGGATTGCCCGGTCTGAGAACGCAGAGAAAGCGGAAAGATCGATGTCAGCGCCGCTTTCGTGCTCGGGATTGGCAATGCAGCATTCGGCAAGAGCAACGGCCAATCCGCCATCGCTGCAATCGTGCGCCGAACTCACAACGCCGGATCCGATTGCCTCGAGCAGAGCATCGATCAGCACTCTCTCACGGGCCGGGTCACAGGCGGGAGGTGACCCAATGACCTTCCCGTGAATCGTCGACAGGTACTCACTGCCTCCCAGCTCGCTTCCCATTCCGCCGAGGAGAACAACCGCGTCGCCATCGTTCTGGAATGTGGCGCGGGTGACGCGCGAAATATCGTCGATCAAGCCGACCATGCCGATTACGGGCGTGGGATAGACCGCGCCCGATGGACTTTCGTTGTAGAGGGAGACATTGCCGCCGGTGACCGGCGTGCCGAGCGCTCGACAGGCTTCTCCCATTCCAGCGACGGCTTCCTTCAACTGGAAGAAAACCTCAGGTCTGGTCGGGTTTCCGAAATTCAGACAGTTGGTGATCGCCATCGGACGCGCGCCGGTGCACGCCACGTTGCGAGCAGCTTCGGCGACGGCGATCCGCCCACCCACCCTCGGCTCCAGATACACGTACCGGCCGTTGCAGTCCGTCTTCACAGCGATCGCCTTGCTGGTCCCGCGGATGCGCAATACGGCGGCGTCTCCGCCCGGCCCAACAACGGTGTTGGTGCGGACGGTGGAGTCGTACTGGCGATATGCCCACGCCTTGCTCGCAATGGTGGGCGCAGCGAGGAGTCTCTCGAGAGTCCAGGAGTGATTCCTTTCCTCGGGACGGGGGGCGACGCTATCCGGATCTGTGCTTCTCAGCTGGATGATCGCAGGCGATTCGCGGGCCTCGGGCGAATAGCTCGGGCACTCGGTGACGAGTCTCGACCCCGGAAACTCCGCGACGACTTTGCTTCCTTCGGTCACACGATAAACCGGCTCGGCGATGACCTCGCCAATCACCGCGGCGGTGAGGTCCCACTTGGTGAGGATGGCGCGAACGTCGTC
Organism: Gemmatimonadaceae bacterium; assembly: GCA_035997625.1. GTDB lineage: Bacteria > Gemmatimonadota > Gemmatimonadetes > Gemmatimonadales > Gemmatimonadaceae > UBA4720. The sequence goes on along the minus strand of DASYIM010000141.1, from coordinate 33,295 downwards.
CTCGTGGCCCTTCTTCGCGACGACGAGCATGCGCTCCTGCGATTCACTGAGCAGGATCTCGTACGGAGTCATGCCACTCTCGCGGGTCGGCACTTTGGTCGCGTCGATGGTGACGCCGACATCCCCGCGCTCTGCCATCTCCGCCGACGAAGACGTGAGGCCGGCGGCGCCCATATCCTGAATGGCGACGATGTGACCGCTCTTGATCAGCTCGAGGCTCGCCTCGAGCAAGAGTTTCTCGGTAAAGGGATCTCCGACCTGGATGCGCGGACGCTTGGCGTCGCTCGCCTCGGATAGATCCTCGGATGCAAAAGACGCCCCGTGAATGCCGTCGCGTCCCGTCCGCGCTCCCACTGCCATGATGGGATTGCCGACGCCCTCGGCTTTGGCGCGAATCAGATCTTCCTCGTGCATCAGGCCGACACACATTGCGTTGACCAGCGGGTTGCCCTGGTAGGCCGGATCGAAGACGATCTCACCGGCGACGGTCGGGACGCCCACGCAGTTGCCGTAATCCCCAATTCCCTTGACGACTCCGGAGAAGAGATACCTCACGCGTGAGTCGTCGAGCGACCCAAAGCGCAGCGAGTTCAACATTGCGATCGGACGCGCACCCATTGTGAACACATCGCGAAGAATTCCCCCGACGCCCGTCGCCGCGCCCTGATAGGGCTCGACAGCCGAGGGATGATTGTGCGACTCGATCTTGAACGCGATGGCCAACCCATCGCCGATCGAAATCACTCCGGCGTTTTCACCGGGCCCCTGCAACACATACGGCGCCGTCGTCGGCAAAGTCCTGAGAACGGGACGCGAGTGCTTGTAGGAGCAGTGTTCGCTCCACAGCGCGCTGACGATGCCGAGCTCGGTGAAAGTCGGTGAGCGGCCCAGCATGGCGACCAGCCGATCGTACTCTCCCTTTGTCAGTCCGTGCTCGGCGACGAGAGCGGGTGTGATCACCGGATCGCCCACGCGGGGAGTCACTTCCGACATCAGGCAGCGACCCGGCTGAGGATGGACTCCAGCAACCGCACGCCGTCCTCGGATCCGAGAAGGAGGCTGCAAGCCCGTTCCGGATGGGGCATCATCCCGAGCACGTTTCCGGTCTCGTTGATGATGCCGGCGATGTTCCGCTCGGATCCGTTTGGGTTCGCGTCCGCGCTGATGTTGCCGTCGGCGTCCGCATACTTGAAGATAACGAGCCCCTCGCCCTCGAGCCGGTCGAGAACGTCCTCCGTCGCCACGAAACGCCCGTCGCCGTGCGCTACAGGGATCCTCAGGACTTCGCCGCGCGCGTAACGGTTGGTGAATAGCGTGTCCGAATTCTCGACGCGAATTCGCACGTCGGAAGAGACGAACTGGAGATGCGAGTTACGCATCAGTGCGCCGGGCAGCAGCCCAGCCTCGCAAGCGATTTGAAACCCGTTGCAGATCCCCAGTACGGGTCCGCCTGCCTTCGCGTGGGCCGCGACTTCCTGCATGATCGGACTGAAGCGGGCGATGGCGCCGACGCGCAGATAGTCGCCGTAACTGAAGCCGCCGGGCAGGATGATGACGTCGCAGCCCTGCAGGTCGTGGTCTTTGTGCCAAAGGTACACGGCCTCTTCGCCGAGAATCTCCGTCACCGCGTGGTAGGCGTCGTAATCGCAGTTGGACGCCGGGAAGGTCACGATTCCGAACTTCACGCGGTCACCGCCGACTCGATCTCGAAATCCTCGGTGACCGGATTCGCCAGCAGCTTGCGACACATGTCGGTGACTGTTTCCTCGGCGGCGATCGCGTCGTACGCGTCCGTCTCTACAATGATATAGCGGCCGACGTGGACATCCTTCACCGCGTTGAATCCGAGTGTGCGCAGGGCGTCCCTGACCGCGTTTCCCTGCGGATCGAGCAAGCCCTTGCGCGGAGTGATGTGAACCGCGATCCGGAATTTCGACATCAGGACGTCCCTCCGTTGGGTCCGCTCGGCGGTGGGAATCCACCCGGGCCGCGACCGGAGTCGCCGCCAGGCGGGCGTCGTCTTCTCCTTCTCCGGTGGCGCTGTTGACGCGCGAGCTCATTGGCCGGCTCGAGGACACCGGCAGCCGCCAGCAGCAACGGCTCCTCGTCGTCGATGACCGGCGAGTCGCCGCGCGGACGCCGATCGAGCAATCCGAAGATGACGGTCTTCGCCAATCCATAGAGCACGTAACAGATCAGCGCCGGAAAATAGAATTCCTTGCGGAGAAAGAGCACGCCAATGAAAGTGGCGACCACGGCGAGAGTGCCGAGTATCTCACTGATCTTGCGAAACCCAACCGTCGGCACCGCGGGATATGAGACATTGCTGATCATCAGGAATGCCAGAACCATCATCAGCCCCCGCAAGCCTGTGGTCCAGTTGAGATCTCCGAGAACCGTTTGATTGTAGAGCGGGGTCTGGCTGAACCAGTAGTAGGTCGCCAGCGTCATGCCCGCCACGGGGCTCGGCAAGCCGTGAAAATATTTCTTGGCGCGCCCCGCCTGCTCGACGTTGAACCGGGCCAGTCTGATCACCGCGCAGGCGGTGAAGATAAAAGCGAAGATCCAGTCCCAGCCGTTTCGGTTGAGAACGGCGAAGTACATGATCATCGCCGGCGCGAAACCGAAGGTGATGGCGTCGACCAGCGAATCCAGCTCGGATCCGAATCGAGAGCCGGTCCCGGTGGCGCGCGCGACGCGACCATCGAGCGCATCACAGAGTCCTCCGAAGACGATGTAGAGCCCGGCGGTGTCGAACTCACTGCGCGACGCCGCGACGACGGCGAACATCCCGAAAAAGAGACTGGCGAGTGTAAAACCGTTGGGGAGGATGATCACGCCCCGTCTCGGGCCAGTTTCGGTTCTCGGTCTCTGGCTTCGGTCGGGCGCGATTATCACTGGGGGAGCTCCGAAAGAATCGTGACACCGGCAGTGGTGACCTCACCGAGCCTTGCCAGAATCTTTGAGCCGACGGGAATAAAGACGTCGACGCGCGAGCCGAATCGGATGATTCCCATTCGGTCGCCTTGTTTGACCTGCTGGCCGAGCTTGCTGTAAGTGACAATCCGGCGCGCGATCAAGCCGGCGATCTGACGAACGAGTATTCGGTAGCGACCGTGATCGATACCAACGGACATCTGCTCGTTCTCGAGGCTGGACTTGTCGCTGGCGGCGTTGAGGAACTTGCCCTTGTTGTAGTGGATGTAGGCAACGACGCCGTCGACCGGATAACGGTTGACGTGAACGTTGAAAACGTTCATGAAGATGGAAAGCCGGATCGCCCGCCCCTTAACGAAGCTGGGCTCGTCAACTTCGGTGATCATGATCAGCTTTCCGTCGGCGGGTGAGACAACGAGCGACGGCCCGCGCTCACCGGTTCGTTCCGGATCCCGGAAGAAATAGGCAACCCACAGCGCGAGGAGGAGCAGCACGAACGCGGCGAGCCAGAGGCCCCACGAGCGCCTGCTGATTGCGAAACCAAATGCGCCGGCGGCAATGACCGCGGCGATTGCAATGAAGAGGAGCCCTTCGCGCGCGAAGTTCAATTTGTGCCGTTGGGGTCGAGTGTGTGTCCCGTCAGTCGACGGTAGATGTCGAGGTAGCGTGCGCTCGTAGCGTCGATCACGTCTTTCGGGAGCTGCGGCGGAGGGTAATTGCCGTTCCACCGTCCTGCGCGCTTTTCCGCGTCGAGATAATCGCGGAGCGGCTGCTTGTCGAAGCTGGGCTGTCCGTGCCCCGGCTCATAGCGGTCAGCAGGCCAGAAACGCGAGCTGTCTGGTGTGAGCACTTCATCCACTAATATAACATTTTGCTGGGGGGTTCTCCCAGTAGCGGCGACGCGCCCAAACTCGAATTTCGTGTCGGCGATGATGATTCCGCGCTCCGCGGCAATGCGTCGTCCCGATTCGTAGACCTCGCGCGAAAGGCGCTCCAGCTCGCCCGCCGCCGCGTCCCCGATCACGGTGCGCATCCGATCGACGGTGATGTTCTCGTCGTGTCCTTCGTCTGCCTTCGTCGCCGGACTGAAGATTGGTGGATCGAGACGATCCGACTCGCGAAGTCCCTTCCGCAGCGGCTCGCCGGCGAGCGTCCCCCGTTCCTGATATTCCTTCCACGCGGAACCCGACAGGTAGCCGCGCACCACACATTCGATTGGGAAGACCGTGGAGCGGCGACAAAGCATCGCCCGGCCGGCCAGCTCCTGCTCACTGTCCCGCAGCGCCGGGACTTCGCGAACTATCTCGGCGATGTCGGCGGACAACATGTGGTGCTGGATCCTGGGCTCCAGCTGGCGTAGCCACCAGGCAGTCATCTGAGTGAGAACCGCTCCCTTATGGGGAATAGTCTCTCCCATGACGACGTCGAAGGCACTCACACGGTCCGTAGCGACGAGAAGGAGCCGGTCGGCATCGACCTCGTAGACGTCCCGCACTTTGCCGCGGCGGAACGGCTTCAATGGAAGCGAGCTCGCCTGCATAAGCATCAGACCTTGAGCTCCTCCAGCCGTTCGGAGTGCGCGGTCTCACCGGCAAAAAGCGGCGTGATCACATCGCGAAGAAATTCGTCGACTTGCTCGGGCGCGCGGCCGACAAATCGCTTCGGATCTAGCGCGCCTTCCATGTCCCTGGCCTTGACCCCGAAGGACTTGTCCTTCGAAAGACGGTCCAGGAGATCGTTGTTGGCGACGCCATCCTTCATCGCCCGCGCGGCTGCCTGACTGTGCTTCCGAATCGTCTCATGGGCTACCTGCCGATCGCCACCGGCGCGAACGGCCCGGACGATGAGCTCCTCCGTCGCCATGAAAGGCAACTCGGCCGCGACGCGCCGCTCGATAAGAGCAGGATGGACCTCGAGGCCGCGCGCGATGTTGGCCATCAACAGCAGTATCGCATCGGTGGCGAGAAACATTTCCGGAATCACCAGTCGCCGGTTCGCGCTGTCGTCGAGAGTCCGCTCGAAGTACTGGACCGAGTGGGTCTGATTCGCGTTGCTCTCGAGTGAATTGACGAACCTGGCCAACGATGAAATTCGCTCAGAGCGCATCGGATTCCGCTTGTAAGCCATCGCCGACGATCCTACCTGCTCGCTCTCGAACGGCTCTTCGATCTCACCGAACGACTGAAGCATTCGAACGTCGCTGGCGAATTTGGCGGCGCTCGCCGCGATTCCCGCGACGACCCCGAGCACGAACGCGTCCAGCTTGCGCGTGTAGGTCTGTCCCGTCACCGGCAGTGGCGCGGCGAAGGACATCTTTTCGGTCACCAGGCGATCGAGCCGTCTTACTTTCTCGTGGTCGCCATCGAAGATCTCCAGAAAGCTGGCCTGGGTCCCGGTCGTTCCTTTGACGCCGCGGAACGGCAGGGTGCGGCGCCGATAGTCGAGGTCGGCGATGTCGAGCACCAGATCCTGCATCCAGAGCGTCGCGCGCTTTCCAACCGTAGTGAGCTGCGCCGGCTGGAGGTGCGTGTAGCCGAGTGTCGGCTGGTCGCGCCACTTCTCGGCGAACGCGGCGAGGGAGCGTAGAACATCGAGGATCCGGCCGCGAAGCAGATCGAGTCCGCTCCGCATGAGTATCAGATCGGCGTTGTCCGTGACGTAAGCGCTCGTCGCCCCCAGGTGAATGAACGGCTTGGCCGCGGGAGCGACATCGCCAAATGCGTGGACATGGGCCATCACGTCGTGCCGGAACCGCTTCTCGTACGCGGCGACGGCGCCGAAATCGATGGCGTCGAGATGGGACCGCATCTGCCGGATCGCCTCGTCGGGAATGTCCACACCGAGCTCGCGCTCCGACTCTGCCAGCGCGAGCCACAGGCGGCGCCAGAGTCCGTGACGCTTAGCGGGCGACCACAGCTCGAGCATCGCGTCCGAGGCGTACCGTTCCGCCAGCGGCGAGCTATATCGATTCATGTGCAAGTGCAATCATTGGAGACCGAATTCGGTCGCGTAAATCCGTCCGCCACGCTCGAAGTACAGCCTGATGCCGCCCCTTCCATAAGTGGTGAGAAGACGATTGACGGTCTCGGCATTCGAGATTGGGCTTTGATTGATCTGCACTATCACGTCGCCCGCTTGCAGACCGATCTGTTGCTGAACGCGCTCGCTGACGCGATTCACCAGCGCGCCCTGGCGGCTCTGGATCTGGTACTGAGCGCGAATCGGCGGAGTGATAGTAATGAGCTCGATCTCGCGGAGCACCGTGACCCGTGGCGCGTTGACGTCTGGCAGGTCGGCGACCGCAACTGTGACCGGAATCTCGCGCCCGTCGCGCCTGACCACGATCGAGTCGCTCTCTCCCACTTCCAGCTCGAGTAGCTCGGCGTACCAGTCGTATGGATTATGAAGAGTGCGGTTCTGCGAGCGGATGATCACGTCGCCGGCGCGAATTCCGGCGCGAGCCGCCGGAGATCCCGGCACCACTGAACCTACGATGACACCCGTGTTGGAGCCGGTAACCCCTGGCGTGCGAGAAAGCTGCGGCTGCAAGCCAACCCAGGGATGCCGCACCACTCCGTGAGCGAGCAGGTCCTCGGCGACACGCCGAGCCCGGTTGATTGGAATGGCAAAGCCGATTCCCACTGAGCCACCGCTCGGCGAGAAGATCGAGCTGTTGACGCCGATCACTTCGCCGAGCGCGTTTACCAGGGGACCGCCCGAGTTGCCAGGATTGATGGAGGCGTCGGTCTGGATCATGTCGACGTAGACGCCGGCGCCTTCGCTTTGCGCAGCGACGTTTCTGCCAGTTCCGCTGACGACGCCTACTGTCACGCTCGGCTCCGTGTTGGCGAGGATGAAGCCGTATGGATTGCCAATTGCGATCGCCCACTCACCGATAACGAGGCTGCTCGACGACCCGAGCGGAGCGACAGGAAGGTTCTTCGCGTCGATCTTGAGAACTGCGAGGTCGTTGGTCTCGTCGATCCCGACGAGGCGGGCAGGGTAGCTGGTGCCGTCTTTCATTGCCACCGAGATGCGGGTGGCACCGGCGACGACATGGGCATTGGTCAGGATCGCGCCGTCGGCGCGCACGATGAATCCCGAGCCGAGACCGGCGGCGGACCGCTGCCCGGATCGCCCGCCGAAAAACTGCTCGAACATATCGGCCGGGACCTGCTCGACGACCTGCGTCTGAACCGTCACAACCGATGGCGCCACCCGCGCGACGGCCTGCGTTATGGCTGTGCGGCGCGTTCCGCTGACCGCGGCGGTGGCTTCGTCAACCCGGCTCGACTGGGCAGAAGACGGCACGCTCGAAGCGCCCTGACACGCGACCATGGTGAAAGCAATCGAGCACCGCGCGAAACTGAGCTTCATGTGTTGACGCGAGTCCTCGGCCGTCTGGAAAGATTGCTGAGGAACCGATCTACGCCGCGATCGCTCAGTGGATGCAGCACGAGCTCTTTCAGTGTCTCAGGTGTGAGGCAAATGATGTCGGTGCCCGCGAGAGCGCATTCCGCGAACTGGACCGATGACAGCGGAGACGCCGCCATCACGTCGCATTCCTCCTCGCCGGTCTCCAGCGCGCTCTTTATTTCGGCGACGGTTCTGGCACCCGGCTGGCCGTAGCGTTCGAGATCGTCGAGAGTGACGCGGACCGCCGCCGCGCCAGCCTTGGCGGCAATGATTGCCTGCGCCGCGCTGTAGACAAAAGTGGCGCATACGACGACACCTTCGGCAGTGAGCCGCGACATCGGGACGAGCGAGTCTTCGACGAGCGGGATCTGGACTACCACGTGATCGGAGATTTTGGCGAGCTCGCGAGCTTCCGAGTAAATGTCGGCCGAGGTGACAGCGCCCACGGGGACGCAAATAGGGAAAGCGAACTCACGCGAAATCTCCTCCAGCCTGTCCCGCGTGTGAGCGTCGCTCCCGTCGGATTCCGACGCGGTGTGGGCGAAAGCGACCCCGTCCGCCAGGCCGGCAGCAGCGGCGTTTCGGATCTCGTCCAGGTCAACGCTTTCCAGATAGATGTTCATTCAGCTCTCAGATAAAGGTCTTCCGGATACTCCACACGATCGAGGAAAAGGGCGTGCGCCGGTGCCGGCGATGAAACCTCGCTATTGTCGCTCTGAAGAAGAAGCTCGCCCATGTCCGAGTCTTCTCGCCGGCCCTCACCAATCTCCAGCATTGTGCCGACGAGAAACCGCACCATATGGTGGAGGAAACGGTCGGCGCGAATTTCGAACACCAGCCCGCCTTCGCGTTCGCGCCACCCCGCGTGCGCGATGGTACAGCGGTGATCGTCGCGCTCGGGTGCCGTGCCTTTGACTGCGAACGCCCTGAAGCAGTGGCGGCCCTCGAGACGTCCGGCGGCCGACGAAAGCCGGTCAAACGAGAGGGGCTTGCGCCAGACAAGCTCGTGCGTGCGGCGAAACGGGGATGATGCGAGATCGTCTGTGCCTACGAGGTAGCTATAACTGCGCGAGACGGCGCTATAGCGCGGATGAAACTCGTCACGCATTTCGTAGGCAGCCGCAATCCATACATCGTTTGGAAGAATGGCGTTCATCGATCGTCGAAGCGCGGTTGCGCTCCACTTCTGGGGCACGCGCACGCCGGCGGCCTGCCCGCGCGCATGAACTCCCGCGTCTGTCCGTCCGGCGCCAACCACCGTGAGAGCTTCTCCGCACAGCCTCGACACCGCGGTCTCGAGAACACCTTGAACCGTCCGCTCACCCGGCTGTCGCTGCCAGCCCGAGAAGCCCGCGCCATCGTAGTGCAACACCAGCTGCACGGAACGCGACAGCATCCGCGTGAAATTATCCCCGGGAGACTCCATGTCAAGGAACGTAACCCGTTGGAGATGATTGACTTTCGCGTGTCTGCGCGGCAATGTGCAGCGGCCCGGAAGCCGGGCACTCTCTCCCGCTGAATTCAGGACGATGGCACCTCGAACGCTCGCCGGTCTCTCTACAGTTCTTTCAGCCGCCGGAAACGTCGCGGAAGCGTTGAACGCGCTCGCCCAGGATGTCCTCGAGCACGATAGGAACGGCCACGTAGTACTGTTCATCTACGACGCGAAGCGCGACCTGCTCGCGGAGCGCCTGATCCCCGCGCTCGAGGGGATGCGCACCGCGCAAATCGAGATCGCCCTCGATCACCTGCCGACCGCGGTGCGCCGGGTGCTGGTGGCCGGCAAGCAGTTCGCCGATTTGGCGACCGAGTCTGGTGACTACCAGAAGCTGCTCGGCGTCGGCGCGAACCCTGAAGCCGGCGTGCTGCTCCTCCGGGGATTGCTTGTCGACGGCGAGCTGGCCGCCGTTCTCGCGCTGTCCGAGCCGAAAACAAGATTCGGCCACCGCCTTTCTGAAAAGCTGGGACCCGCGGTCGACTTGTTCGCGCTCGCCTTCGCGCGGTTGGCGGAGCGCCGCGCCAGAGAGGAGGCAGTACGCGCGCTCGAGGAGCTGACCCGCAGTCTCAACGCGGAGCACGCTCGCGCAGTTGCCGAACTCCAGCACAAGCTGTCCGAGGCGCAGGCCGCTCTGAACGGGAAGGGCACCGGCGATTCAATTCGAGTCACCCAACTCAAGCGGGCGATAGAAGTCGCCGCCGTCGAGGCCCGGGCGACCGCGCAACGGTTGTCGGCGGTCGAGGAGCAGGTTCGGGTTGCGGTGACGAAGCTCGAGAAGGCGCACGTCCAGCTGCATGCACAGGGCGAAGCGCTCCACAACCAGAGCAACATCATCTACCGGGTGGAGCAGGCGCTCCGCGACGCCATTGCGGGCCAGGATTCTCGCAAGGTGATCGAGGAAGTGCTGCAGATCGTCGCGTCGAGAGAGCAAGCCGAGTCATTCTAGAGTTCGATCGATGAACGCCCCACAAGCGAATGCGCTACAGGGCGCGATTCACAAGCTTGCCTTTCGCGAGCCCCTGACTGCGGATGACGCCGAGGCAGCCTTCAACATCGTCATGCAGGGGCAGGCGACCGCCGTGCAGGTGGCGGCCCTGCTCTCAGCGCTGCGCGCGACGGGTGAAAGCCCGGAAGTGGTCGCCGGCGTCGTCAGAGCGCTCCGTTCGGCGATGGTCTCCCTTTCCGCTGATGATCCGGACGCATTGGTCGACACCTGCGGGACGGGCGGCGGAGCAGTCTCGACATTCAACATCTCGACGGCAGCCGCGATTGTAGCCGCCGGTGCCGGAGTCCGCATAGCCAAGCACGGCAATCGATCCTTTACCTCCCGCTGTGGAAGTGCCGACGTTCTGGAAGCTCTTGGGGTTCCGATCGAGGTAGCGGTTCCGGTGATGGAAAGAGTGCTCCGCGAGACGGGCATTGTGTTCATGTTCGCGCCGCTGATGCATCCGGCGATGCGCCACGTCGGACCGGTGCGCCGGGAGCTGGGAATCCCCACCGTAATGAACATCGTCGGCCCGTTGGCAAACCCGGCACGGGCCGGTCGACAAGTGGTCGGGGTCGCGGACCTCGAGCGGGCACCGGTGTTGGCAGGGGCACTCTCGGCCCTGGGCACGGTCCACGCGCTCGTCGTACACGGCGAGCCCGGGTTGGACGAGGTCTCGCCCATCGGGCCTACCCACGTCGTCGAAGTTCGGAACGGGTCGACCAGCCGCTGGACCATTCATCCAGAAGAGCACGGCTTCAAGAAATTGTCGCGGGAGGACCTGGCGGGCAGCGAGCCGAAGGAGAATGCCCAGATCATCGAGAAGATTCTCGGCGGCGGGGGACCGAAGGGTGCGCGTGCGGCAATCGTGCTGAATGCCGCGGCGGCGGTCTACGTCAGCGGTCGTGTAAAATCGTACGACGAAGGCGTTGGCGCGGCGACGAAAGCGATCGACTCAGGTCGCGCCAAAGAGGTGTTAGATAACCTTCGGCGCGCTTATACAACGCCCGCAAAGGCAAAGGCTTAGAAGGTTTACTTCTAGAACCTTCTCAGGACACCCACGACGATCCCCTGGATCGAGATGTCATTCTCGTGGACGTAGATGGGATTCATCGTCTCGTTGGCTGGCTGGAGGCGGATTCGCCCGTCGCGCTCGCGGTAGAACTTCTTTACCGTGGCCGACGTCCCGTCGATCAAGGCGATGACCATCTCGCCATTGTCCGCCGTGTGCTTCTCGTTGACGATCACGAAGTCACCGTCCCGGATCTGCTCGTCAATCATCGAGTTGCCACGGACCCGGAGCACGAAGTGGTTGCCGGCGCGCCGAACCAGATCTTCGGGGACGCCGATTGTCTCGGGCATCTGGATGGCTTCGATCGGCATTCCGGCGGCGACGGTGCCCAGGAGCGGAAGGGACGCGGCCCTCGGGAAAATCTCCGATGGGACCAGCTCTATGCCGCGGCTCTCGTTGTATGCGCGCTTGATGTAGCCTTTGCGCTCGAGGTTGGTGAGATGTTCGTGCACCGTCGCGAGCGAGTTATAGTTAAACTGTCCCGCGATCTCCTCGAAGCTCGGCGCATAGCCGTGCTCCTCCGAGTAGGTCGAGAGGTACGTGAGAATCTCGCGCTGGCGTTTTGTAAGCGACATATCCCTTTTCCGCGGCTGGTTTGAGAACGGACCGGCGCTCCGATCCTACCGAACATTTGCCGAATTCCTACGTTAGCCGAAGATCGACCGAAGCGCAAGCTTTTTCTGCCTGGACCAAGCCGAGCGGCACCCTCGGTGAGTTGACGGACGAAGCAGCGACGCGCGCGGCAACTCTGCGAGGATCGTCGGCAGAGCTTCGTCGGCGAGCGGAAGCTGCCGAAGCGCCGCCCAGTTTCGCGGCTGCGCTTCGCAAATCCCGGGTGGCGATCATCGCCGAGGTGAAGCGCTCGTCGCCTTCCAGGGGTGTCATCAACGCAACGCTCGATGTCGGGCAACAGGTCCGCGCCTACGAGTCGGGCGGCGCGTCCGCGATTTCGATTCTGACCGAGCCGAGACGGTTCGGCGGCTCGAACGAAGATCTGATAAAGGCCCGGGCGGCAACCGCCCTTCCTCTTCTCAAGAAGGATTTTCACGTCGATGTCGCACAGATCTTCGAGGCAAAAGCGCTCGGCGCTTCTGCTGCGCTGGTAATCGTCCGGGCGGTGGAGCCAAGGCGTCTCCTCGATCTGCTGGACGCTGGACGTGACGTCGGCCTCGACATCCTTGTCGAAGTCCGCGACGAAGCCGAGCTCGAGCTGGCGCTCTTTTACCAGGCTGACATCATCGGGGTCAACAACAGGAACCTCGAGACGCTGGAGATAGATCCCGGCACTGCCGCGAGGGTGATTCCGTTCATTCCCGCTGGGGTGACGGCGGTCGCTGAAAGCGGCGTGAAGACGGCAGAAGACGTGAGCCGCCTCGCCGATGTGGGTGCCGACGCCGTACTGGTGGGGTCCGAACTTTCCGGAGCCGCGGACCCGACGTCCGCGGTACGAGCTCTCGCCGATTTCAAGCGGGTGAGCGGTGCTCGCAAAGGTTAAGTTCTGCGGCATGACTCGCCCGTTGGATGCAGCCCTCGCCGCCGAGATTGGGGCGAGCTATGTGGGTGTTGTCTTCGCGGACGGCCCCCGTCGCGTGAACGCCGAAGCCGGCCGCGGGATTCTGGATGCGGCGGGCGGTGCGATAAAGCGAGTCGGTGTTTTCGGTACCAACGACCCGGCAGAAATCGGAAGGACCGCCGCCATCGCTCACCTCGATGTCGTGCAGCTGCACGCGGATCCCTCGGTCTCGGATGTTAATGCCGTCAGGGGCACTTTCCCGGGCGAGATCTGGGCGGCGATCCGCATCGCCGGGGCGCACATCCGCGCCGAAGCCGAGCCGCTGTTCGACCGCGCCGACGCGGTCGTATTGGATGCGAGAAACGAAAAAAAGCTGGGCGGCACCGGCGAGGCACTGCCGTGGGGCGACTTGGCAGTCGATCTCGCGCGAGACAGGGGCGGCGCCGCGGTCGTGTTGGCCGGAGGCCTCAAGCCTGGAAACGTCGCCAGCGCCATCCGGACGCTTGGTCCCGATGTCGTCGACGTCTCCTCTGGCATTGAGAGCTCGCCCGGAATAAAGGATCCCTGGTTGATGCGGGAGTTCTTCGCCGCTGCAACCGGTCAGCGAGCGCACTAGTTTGGCGACCGATACGGCTCACCGTTTCGGAGCCTTTGGGGGCAGATACGTCCCCGAGACGCTCATCCCCGCACTCGACGCGCTCGACAGCGCGTTCGACGAGGCGATTCGGGATCCCGAGTTTCAGAAAGAGCTCGATCGGATGCTCAAGGAGTACGTCGGGCGGCCATCGCCGCTGAGCACCGCGCCGCGTCTTTCCGCAGAGATCGGCTGCGACGTCTATCTGAAGCGGGAAGATCTGAATCACACCGGTGCACACAAGATCAACAGCGCCCTGGCGCAGGCGCTTCTCGCTCAGCGGATGGGCAAACGTCGCATCATCGCCGAAACCGGCGCCGGTCAGCACGGCGTGGCAGCGGCGACGGTCTGCGCCCGGTTCGGTCTCGAGTGCACCGTGTACATGGGTGTGGAAGACATGCGACGGCAGGAGCTCAACGTCTATCGCATGCGACTGATGGGCGCGAAGGTGGTGCCGGTTCTCTCCGGCACGCGCACGCTCAAGGACGCCACCAGCGAAGCAATCCGGGATTGGGTGACCAACGTCAACGACAGCTATTACATCATCGGCTCCGTCGTTGGTCCGGCACCGTACCCTCGGATGGTGCGCGATTTTCAGTCCGTTATCGGACGCGAAGCGAAAGCGCAAATGATCGAGGCGACGGGCGGCTTACCATCGACAGTTGTCGCTTGCGTCGGCGGTGGCTCCAACGCGATGGGGATTTTCCATCCCTTCGTCCCCGACCGATCGGTGGAGCTGGTCGGCGTCGAGGCTGCGGGGCGCGGCCTCGACACCGCTGAACACGCCGCCTCACTGCAGCGCGGCGTGCCGGGAGTTTTACACGGTTCGCTCAGCTATCTGCTCCAGGACGACAAGGGTCAGGTGCACCCCGCTCACTCGATATCGGCCGGCCTCGACTATCCAGGCGTCGGCCCCGAGCACTCGTACCTCAAGGAGACGGGTCGTGCCATCTACGTCTCGATCACCGATGACGAGGCGGTTGAAGGGCTCGGAATTCTGAGCCGGCTCGAGGGAATCATACCCGCGCTGGAAACGTCACACGCCGTCGCCTGGGTCGTCAAAGAGAAGGGGCGGTGGAGCAAGGGCGACGCGGTGCTGATCTGCATCAGCGGTCGTGGCGACAAGGATCTCGCGCAGATAACACAAATGGGGCTTCTTCCCACATGACAACGTCGGTTCCGTCAAAGACCGCGGAAGAAAAGCTCGACGAGCCGTCGTTCCCGATCGTTCACGTTACCGACCTGCTGAAGGCGTTCGTCAAGGCTGTTCGCGCAACCCAGATGTACCTGCCGAACAATCCGATGCACGCGAGATCGCTCGAAGCGGTGAAAGAGGCCTTCGCTCACGTCTGGAAGCACACCGAAGAGTTGATCCTTCAGGTCGTCGAGACGAGACTGGAGTGGGAAGGCCGCACCGTCCTCGACGAGGGCGATCGCACCAGCGACAACGTCGTGTGGCTGCTCTACAAGGACGGAATTCGTGAGCTGACCATGCTCAAGGGGTTTGAGCAGGACGAGCTGAGTGTCTTGTTCAACCTGCTTCAGCGTGTGAGGAAGGCGACGGACGACGATGATGACCTGCTTACGCTCATGTGGGAGCGCGAGTTCGTCACTTTGCAATACCGCTATGTCGATCTGACGCAGGAGACCGGACCCGGCGTCGAGTCGATGGAGCGGCAGGAACAGAAGGAAAAGATTCTTTCTCCGGCGCAAGCCGAGGCGGGCCTGGAATCGACGCAGTCGTCGATCGCCAAATTGGACGACTTCGACTCGACGCTGTACTTCCTCGACGACCATGAGGTCGAGTACCTCCAGCAGGAAATCAAGCGCGAGTTCTCAACCGACCTGAGACCCGCCGTGGTCGCCTCCCTTCTCGACACCTTCGAGAACCAGAAAGACCCAACGGTGCGCGAGGAGGTCTGCGGGCTTCTCGATTATTTCCTGCTGATCCTGCTTTCCACCGCTCAGTACAGGAACGCCGCCTACCTCCTGCGCGAAGCCGCCGTCACCGCGAACCGCGCCGTCGACGTTCTCGAACCGCAGAAGCAGAGACTTACCCAGCTCAACGAATTGATGAGCGATCCGAAGCCCCTCGGACAACTCCTCCAGGCCCTCGAAGATTCGCCCCTCCGCGCACCTCAACACGAGCTCGACGAGCTGTTCGGCATCCTCCAGCCGAGGGCGTTGGAGACGATTCTCAGCTGGATCGGCAGGAGCGCCAACCCTCAGCTCAAGATGCTTCTCGAAGTCGCGGCCGGCCGACTCGCTGCCGCCAACAGCGCCGAGCTGATTCGGCTCATCGGCTCGGACGATGAAGCCGTAGTGCTGGAGGCCATCCGTCGTGCCGCCGCCCTCAAGTCTCCCGCCGCGGTTCCGGCGCTTGGGAAGATGCTGACGGTTGGTGAGCCGGAGATGCGTCTTGCAGCTGTGACGGCGCTCAACGACATCGGTTCGCCGGGCGCGATGCAGATGCTGGAGCGCGCGCTGATCGACGACGACCGTGAAGTGCGCATCATCGCGGTGCGGGCGATCGGGGCGCGCAACGCCCGGGCTGCCCTGCCGAGAATCGAAGTCGCGATCAAGGGAAGGGAGCTTCGCGAGAGCAATCTCACCGAGAAAATGGCCTTCTTCGAGGCGTACGGCGCGCTCGGCGGAGCAGCGGTGATTCCTCTCCTGGACAGTATCCTGAACTCGAAGGGGTTCATGGGGAAGAAGGACGACTCCGAGTTCCGCGCGTGTGCGGCCATGGCGCTCGGCAAGATGAACTCGCCGAAAGCGAGTGAAGCTCTCCAGCGCGCAACCGGCGAGAAGGATGTGATCGTCAGAAACGCGGTGAGCAAGGCGATTCGCGGAGGCAACGCGTGACGGCTCCCGCGGCCAAGACCATCCGGACCGACGGTGAGAAGCAGGCTGGCGCCAACATAAGGCGCGGCGGAAGGAATTTCATGATCTCCTTCTACGCCGCGTTGCGAGCCATCAAGCTGTATCCTCTAGAGCACACCGCGGTGCAAAAGACCATCAACGAGCTGGCACAGGTTGCCGAGGAGCTGCGGGCCGAAGAAGGCGAGCTGGAATTCCGAATCTCCGGAGAGTTCATCTTCCTGAACGAAACGAGATTGCGGCTCGATCTGAGTAACTACGCGACGTTCGGCCACATTCTCACGTTGTGCAAGCTGGCGGGCATCGGGACCATTCACGTCGGCACATCGGGGACCGCGCGCGACTGGAGCCTGTTGCTCTCCCTTCTTGGCGGTGAAACGAAGGCTTCCCCAGCCGAGCGCCTGAAGGAGATCCTCACTCGTCTCAGGGACGCGAAGATCGAAACGTTCCAGCTCGACGCTCCAGCCGAGACGGCCAGTGACAAGGAGTTCAACGAAGAAGCGAAAGCGGCCGCCAATCGCACCTACTCCCAGTCGGTGGCGGTGACGAAGGACGTCATCAACTCGGTAAGAATCGGCAAGACGCCCAACATCAGAAAGATCAAGCGCGTCGTACAGGGAATCGTCGATCAGGTGCTGAACGAGGAGACGTCACTCATCGGGTTGACGGCGATTCGGGACTATGACGAGTACACGTTCACCCACTCGGTCAACGTCTGCATTTTCTCGATCGCACTCGGCCGCCGCCTCGGGATGAACAAGCTGCAACTCTACGAGCTTGGACTCGCCGCGCTGATGCACGACATCGGCAAGTCGCGAGTGCCGCTCGATCTATTGCAGAAGAACGGAGAGCTCACCGACGAGGAATGGAAATGGATGGCAGCGCACCCCTGGCTCGGCGTGCTGGTGCTGTTCCAGTTCCGTCGCCAGCAGGAAGAGCTGTCGTACCGCGCGATGACGGTCTGTCAGGAACACCATATGAAAATCGATCTGACGGGTTATCCGAAGTCGATCCGCCCGCGCCAGGTCAGCCTGCTCAGCAGGATCGTCTCAATCGCCGACGGATACGACGCGGCGACATCGCGACGTGTTTACAAGACGGAAGCACTCGCGCCCTCGGCTGTGCTCGAGGAAATGCGCGACAACCCGCGACGCGGGCTCGATCAGGTGCTGGTGAAGGCGTTCATCAATCTGCTGGGGATTTATCCGGTGGGAACGCTGATAGTGCTCGATACGTTCGAGCTCGCGGTTGTCTCGGCGGCGAATCCGAATCCGGAATCTCTTTCCCGCCCCATAATCAAGATCATCAGTGATGCGCAAGGGAACAGAATCAGTCCGCCGTTGCAGGTGGACCTAGCCGTCCCGGAAGCAGGAGGCCAATATGCCCGGACGATTATCAAGACGGCCGATCCCGAGCGATATGGCATCACCCCCGGCGACTACCTCATCTAACTCGATCGCGCGCCGCTTCGACGCGCTGCGAAAAAAATCACGAACGGCGCTGGTCTGCTATGTCACGGCGGGCCATCCCGATATCGACCGCTCGCTCGCGATTCTCGCCGCGCTGGAAGAAGGTGGCGCGGACATCATCGAGCTGGGCGTCCCGTTCTCGGATCCGATCGCCGACGGCCCGATCATTCAGGCCAGCTCGCAACAAGCGCTCGAAAACGGCATGAGCTACGACGGCGCTCTATCGCTGATCGAGCGGGCGCGCCTCAAGGTTCCCGTTGTCCTTTTCAGCTATCTGAATCCGATTCTTGCCGCCGGCGCCGACGCGTTGTCGAGGGCGGCGGAAGCAGGGGCGAGTGGAATTCTCGTCACGGACGTTCCCGTCGGCGCTGATCCTGTCCGCGAGGAGTGGCTCGGCAACAGTCCACTTTCCTTCATTCGTCTGGTAGCGCCGACGACACCGGCGGACAGGATGGCCGAGATAGCGCGGCACGGCAGCGGATTCGTTTATCTTATCAGCCGGCTCGGTGTAACCGGTATCCAGGAATCGACCGCCGCGACACTGCCCGACGTGATCGCGCGGCTTCGTTCGGCGACCGACCTTCCGATCTGTGTCGGCTTTGGGATCTCGACACCCGACCAGGCGAGGGCAGTGGGGAAGCTCGCTGACGGTGTGGTAGTTGGGAGCGCGCTCGTCAAAGCAGCCGGTAAGAGTCCGCAGGAAGTGTTGAAGCTCACCCGCAGTTTGCGAGAGGGTCTCGATGGCTAGCGACGGCGCGAAGGATACCGATGTGGTCACTCTCAAAGGCATGCGCTTTCACGCGCGCATCGGTGTCCTCCCACACGAGGCCGAGATCGCCCAGTCGATCGAAGTCGATGCATCGCTGTGGGTGCGGCGCACCGGCACTCGTCTCACCGCCAAGGACATCGTCGACTACCGTCGCGTGTACGAGATTGTCGCCGAGGTCGTCACGGGCGGCCACACCAATTTTCTGGAGGAGGTCGGCGAGCGAATCGCCGATCACGCGCTGCAACTGCCGCTCGTCGAGCGGGTACGCATCGCTGTGCGCAAGCCCAACGTCGTGATGCCCGGCCCGCTGGCGTACGCCGAAGTTGCCCTCGAACGAGAGCGTGCGTGAGAGATGTCGCTTACATAGCGCTCGGCTCCAACCTCGGCCAGCGTGAAGTATTTTTGGCGGAGGCGCGACGAGCGATCGCCGGCCTGGCCCACACAAAGGTGCTGGGACAAACCGAAGCCGAAGAGACCGCACCGATCGGCCCGGTCGCGCAGGGACCCTTTCTCAATCAGATGCTCGCCATCGAAACTGAGCTGTCGCCGCAGGACCTGCTCGCCTCGCTCAAGGAAATCGAGCAAGCCGCCGGTCGCGTGCGAACAGCGCGCTGGGGTCCGCGCACCCTCGACCTCGACATTGTGCTCTTCGAGAAGCAAAGCGTTCGAGAGGCTGAGCTGACGGTGCCGCATCCGGAGCTCTCGAATCGCGCCTTTTGGCTGCGGGAACTGGCGATCCTGAGGAACGAGCGCGTTGGATAAGAACGATTCGGGGGCCGCGGCATCCGTGATCGGACGCAGCGAGCGACCGATCACCGTTCGGGATTTCGCCGAGCGCAAGCGGAAAGGGGAAAAGATCGTCGTGATGACTGCCTATGACGCTCTCTTCGGACGTCTCGTCGACGAATCGGGTGTCGACGCGATCCTCGTGGGTGATTCGGTGGGAACGGCGATCATGGGATATCCGTCCACGCTGCCGGTGACTCTGGATCACATGATCTACCACGCATCGGCGGTGCGTCGCGGAGTAAAGCGCGCGTTGATCATCTTCGACATGCCGTTCCTCTCCTACCAGGCGAGCATTGAGAGCGCCGTTCTCAATTGCGGGCGCGCCATCCAGGAAACGGGATCCGGTGCGGTGAAGGTCGAGGGCGGCAGCCCCGAGATGCTCGACACCGTCCACGCGCTGGTGCGAACGGGTATTCCTGTGATGGCGCACATTGGTTTTACGCCCCAGTCGGTCAACACGATTGGTGGAGCGCGCGTCCAGGGACGCGAGGCTGAAGCCGCGGAGCGGCTCATCGCGGAGGCGAAGGGACTCGAGGGGGCCGGTGCGTTCGGCATCGTTCTGGAGCTCGTTCCCGCGGCAGTATCCGAGCGCATCACGGCGGCGGTAGGAATTCCTACGATCGGCATTGGTGCGGGCGCCAAATGCGATGGACAGGTTCTGGTGCTGCCCGACGTCCTCGGGCTCAACGATACCTTCCAGCCCAAATTCCTCAAACGGTATGCGGAGATGGCTGAGGAAGTACGGAGTGCGGTCGGTGCATGGGCGCGGGACGTCCGAAGCGGCTCCTATCCGGATGCCGAGCATAGCTTCTAGCAATGCAGCGGGTCGATACGATTTCAGAAATGCGACATGCTGTCGCTGACGCTCGTGCAAAAGGCTCGAGCGTCGCGTTCGTGCCGACCATGGGCGCGCTGCATGAGGGTCACCTCACGCTGATAGATGAAGCGAAGCGCGTCGCCGACGTCGTGGTGATGAGCGTCTTCGTGAATCCGCTGCAATTCGGGCCCACCGAGGATTTTGCGCGTTATCCGCGGACACTCGATGAAGATGCACGTCTCGCTGCCGAGCGCGGCGTCGATTTAATGTTCACGCCGACGCAGGCGGACATGTATCCGGAGCACGCGCCGGTAATTCTGATCCACCCGGGGAGCATCGGAAAAGAGTGGGAAGGCGCGGTTCGCCCACGTCACTTCGAGGGCGTCCTCACCGTCGTCGCCAAGCTGTTTCACATCGTGATGCCCGATGTGGCAGTGTTCGGCCAGAAGGATCTCCAGCAGGTTGCTGTGGTGAAGGCGATGGTCCGCGATCTCAACTTCCCCGTGGGAATCCTCGTGGCGCCCACCGTGAGAGATCCCGATGGCCTCGCCATGTCCAGCCGCAATCGATACCTCTCGACGAAAGAGCGCGACCTGTCGCTGATGCTCTCCAGGGCATTGTTCGCCATGCGCGACGCATTTACGCGAGGCGAGCGTCGGGCGAGTGCGCTCGAAGCCATCGGCTGGAGAATGCTGGAGCGGGTGGTCGGTCTGACCCCCCGCTATCTGGCCGTCGTCAACGCCGACACTTTCCAGCGGGTCAATAGCGTTCGCCATGGCGATGCTGCCGTGGGCGCAATTCGGGTTGGCGAAACGAAGCTGATCGATAACATCCTTTTCTGATGATTCAGCTGCAGGCGTCCGGGTTGCCCACCTGGGCGCAGGTCTCGGAGCGACGCTTCGCTCACATCCAGCGCGTGACGTCGCTGCTGCGGGCCTGGGGCGCCGCCATGCGCATTCCCGCGGACGAGGCGAATACGTGGATCGACGCCGGCACCTGGCACGACGCTCTGCGCGATGCACCAGTTCCCGAACTTCGCGAAATCACAGGCGACCGGACCTCTCCAGATGGCCTGCTCCATGGCCCGGCCGTCGCTATCAAGCTCCAGGCCGAAGGGGAGCGCAGGAAGAATCTCCTCGAGGCCATCCGATTCCACACCGTCGGACACGCCAACTGGAGTCAGACCGGCCGCGCGCTCTACATGGCCGATTACCTCGAGCCGGGACGAAAATTTCTCGCCGAGGACCGCGGATTTCTCGCCAGCCAGGTTCCACACAACTTCGATGGGGTGTTCCGGCAGGTCGTCCGGTTTCGCCTGGAGTGGTCGGTGAGGGAAGGGAATCACATCTTCCCCGAAACCGTCGAGCTGTGGAATAGCTTGCGGTGAACGAACCGGAGCGTCGACCGCGGCGCCGACGTTACGGCAGAATCGTCATCATCCTCCTGATTCTGTGCGGCGTGGCCTGGATTGGCTGGCAAGTTCTCGCGCTCAGGCCGAACAAAGCGGCGATCGTCGCCCCAAAGGATGCGAGAGCGCCGGAGGGGGTTCGCATCAAAGTCGAAGTTCTGAACGCGACCCAAACCAAAGGATTGGCCCGGAAGGCGACGCTGTACTTGCGTGATCGCGGGTTCGACGTGGTCGGCTCGGGCAATGTTGCCGAGCAGCGAAGCAAGACCGTCGTCTACGATCGGTCGAGGCACGCCGAGTGGGCGGCGCTGGTGGGAAAAGCCATGGGAGCGCCGGTGCTGCCTCGCCCGGACACTTCACGCTACCTGGATGCTACCGTCCTCATCGGCGCCGACTGGCGTCCGCCTGCGCTGCCGTTCCACCCGTAGCTGACCACAGGCGGCGGCGATGTCCATCCCGCGACTCTTTCGCACCGCGACCTCGACCCCTTCCGCCCTCAGCCGTCGCGCGAACCAGTGAATCTGCTCGGAGGAGCTGGGTGTGAAATCGCCAGCGCCTCCCGGATGCAGCGGGATCAGATTGACGAACGCCTTGCACTCGCGAGCCAGAGCGGCGAGCTGTGTGACTTGTTCGGCGCCGTCGTTCAGACCGCCGAGCATGACGTACTCGAATGTCGCGCGCCGGTCGAACACCTTCGCGGCCTCGATGACACTGGCAAGCGGGTATTTGGTATTGATCGGCATCAACGATTGGCGCAGCTCGTCGTTCGGCGCGTGAATCGAGATGGCGAGGCGGAACTGCTCAGGGCGCTCTCCGAGTGCGACGATACCCGGCAACACGCCCACGGTCGACACCGTGATGTGCCGCGCGCCGATTCCGAGACCCGCGGGCGAGTTGAGAACCGTGAGCGTGGGATCGACTGCTTTCCAGTTCATGAGCGGCTCACCCATGCCCATGAACACAATGTTGGTGACCTGCCTGGGTGGATCGAGCAGGCGCATCTCACGCACCTGACCAGCAATCTCGAACATCTGGAGATTGCGCGTGAATCCCATTGCCCCGGTGGCGCAGAAGGCACACTGCAGCGCGCAACCGGCCTGTGACGAAATGCAGAGCGTGAGGCGTGTGCCTTCGGGTATCGCGACCGTCTCGATGAATTCACCGTCGTCGAGGCGGAAGAGAAACTTTTCCGTCCCATCGCGCGATGTCTGGCGCGTCGCCAGCGCGAGGCGCGGCATCGTGAAGTGCTCGCCGAGGAGATCCCTGAATGCGATCGGTACGTCGGTCATGGCCACGAACGAATCGACCGGACTCTGCCAGAGATGGCGCGCGACCTGTGAGCCGCGGAACGGCTTTTCACCGTGCTCGATGGCAAAAGCTCGGAGCGCCTCATCGGCCTCCGAAGGGAGCATGTTCAGCAGATTTTGTTTATTGGCCATGCGCGGGAAAAGCTGTCCAGCCGTGCGAAGCGCGAAGCGCGGAGCTTCCAACAAGTCTATGCAACTACTAAATTTAACTCCTCTCGATCCTTTTTTGACCCACACGACCCAGCGCTGACCAACACGGCTTCTACATCCCGCTTCGCCACGGCAAAGCGCTCCCATCTGGGCGGCGAGCTCAGAGCGTCACACGCTGGCACCAAAGTCAGACTCGGCGGCTGGGTTCACCGCACCCGAAACCTCGGCGGCATCGTCTTTCTCGATCTGCGTGATCGAGCCGGACTGGTCCAGGTCTCGTTCGATCCGAAATCGACGTCGGCGGAAGTAATCGAGCGCGCCGGAAAGCTCGGTCTCGAGACCGTCGTCACCATTCAGGGTGAAGTCGTGGCCCGTCCCGTCGAAATGCGAAACGCGGAGATGGAGACGGGCGAGATCGAGATCCGCGCCCAGGATTTTCAGATCGTTGGCCCGGCGGAGACTCCGGCCATACCGGTGGCGCGCGGAAAGGGCGAGAAGCTTCCCGCCGAAGAGCTGCGCCTCAAGCACCGCAACCTCGACCTCCGTCGCAGCGAGCTGCAGAAGAATCTCATTCTGCGTCATCGTTTGATGCAGGCAACGCGTCGCTACCTCGACGAGCGTGGCTATCTCGAGATCGAAACGCCGATCCTGACCAAGCCGACCCCGGAAGGTGCGCGAGACTATGTCGTGCCGAGCAGGGTGCATCCCGGCGAGTTCTACGCGCTCCCGCAATCGCCGCAACTCTACAAGCAGCTGTTGATGGTGGCCGGCTTCGATCGCTATTTCCAGATCGCCCGCTGTTTCCGCGACGAGGATCTGCGCGCTGACCGGCAGCCGGAGTTCACCCAAATCGACATCGAAGCTTCCTTCATCGAGCGCGAGGACATCGTTGCGCTCACCGAAGGAATGCTGTCGGTGTTGTTCAAGGAATCCGGCGAAGAGATTCCAGCGCGATTCGACCGAATGAGCTACGCCGACGCGATGGAGCGGTTCGGCTGCGATCGCCCCGACTTGCGGTACGGTCTCGAGCTGTTCGATGCCAGCGAGATTTTTCGGGGCACCGACTTCGGTATCGCGAACGCCGCGCTTGGCGCCGGCGGACGCGTGCGCGGCATCAAAGTCCCGGGCGGCGCGACCTTGTCCCGCAAGCAGGTCGACGAAATCGAGGCGATCGCCAAGTCCGCGGGAGCGGGCGGGCTAATTCGATTGAAGCGCGGCGCCGCCGGCCTCGAGGGTCCTGCCGCCAAATTCCTGAACGAGGGTGCGGCTCAACGGCTGGCGATTGGCGAAGGTGACCTGTGCCTGCTGGTGGCCGGCGCGGAGACGGTTACCAGTCCAGCTCTGGATCGTGTCCGCCAGGATGTTGCGCAACGCATGCAAATGGTGTCCGAAGGAAAGAGGACATTTCTTTGGGTAACTGACTTTCCGTTGTTCATCCGTGAGTCGAACGGAGCGCTCAGCTCCGTCCATCATCCGTTCACGTCGCCGAATCCGGAAGACCTGGCTCTTCTGGATTCGGCGCCGGAGAAAGTGCGTGCGCTCGCGTACGACGTCGTGCTGAACGGCACGGAGCTCGGCGGGGGAAGCATCCGCATCAATGATCCGTCGCTGCAGCGCAAGGTCCTTTCACTCCTTGGCATCGACGCACAGCACGCACAGGCACGCTTCGGATTTCTTCTCGATGCTCTGAGCGCCGGCGCCCCCCCGCACGGCGGGATTGCGCTAGGCTTCGACCGAATCGCCATGATGCTGGCCGGCGCGACGTCGTTGCGCGATGTGATCGCGTTTCCAAAAACCACTGCGGCGAGGGCGCTCTTCGAAGACGCGCCATCGGCCGTACCACCCGAGGACCTGAGGGAACTCCATCTTCAAACCATGACGAGTTGACGTGAGCGAAGAGACGACGATTCAGCGCCTCAACACAGAAGGCGCGGACCTGCTGACGCTGGCCGGGGTTAACGACGAGAACCTGGTCGAGCTGGCGAGGCAGACGGGAGCCAAGATCAATCTGCGCGGCGAGACGCTGGCAGTGAGCGGCACCACCGAAGCAGTAGCGCGTGCGATCCCGATCGCGCAGCGCATGATCGACACCGCAAAACAGCAGATGCCGCTCACCGCCGACGATGTGCTCCGCATGAGCATCGAAGGCCCGCGAGATGGCAACGGCAACGGCACCGACGGCGAGTCGCGCATCGTCCTGCCCGGCGTCCGGAAAATCATCCAGGCGAAGACGAGTGGTCAGGCCGAATACATGAAGCTGATGGCGGAGAACGACATCGTCGTCGGCATCGGACCGGCCGGAACCGGTAAGACCTATCTGGCGGTCGCGGCAGCAGTCGACGCTCTCGCTCGCAAGCGGGTTCGTCGTATTGTGCTGGCGCGTCCGGCGGTGGAGGCGGGAGAAAGTCTCGGGTTCCTTCCCGGCGACATGCAGGCGAAGGTCGATCCGTACCTGCGGCCGCTCTATGACGCGCTGGAAGACATGATGCCGCACGAGCGCGTCCAGAAATCGCTGGAGACGCGTACAATCGAGATTGCACCGCTCGCCTACATGCGCGGACGCACCCTCGCCGACGCTTTCGTCATTCTCGATGAAGCCCAGAATGCGACGACGGCGCAGATGAAGATGTTCCTCACCCGCCTTGGCGTTAACTCGAAGGCGGTGATAACCGGCGACAAGACCCAGATCGATCTTCCGAAGCGGGAAGAGTCGGGGCTCGTTCAGATCGAGCGCATACTTCCCGGCATCGACGGCATCGGTTTCTACTATCTCACCGATGCGGACGTTGTGCGGCACCGGCTCGTTCGTGAGATCATCAAGGCGTACGCCGAGGACTCCGGCGGCTGATCGAGCTCGCGCTGAGGACTGAATGACGGGTCAACCGCGCGGGCTCGCGATCGACATTTCCTCGAGCGTGCGCCGGCTCACAGTGTCCCGTTCGCTGGTAAGGAAAGCAGCGATCGCTGCCCTGCGGTCGGAGCGCGTGAAGGACGCAATGCTGTCGATCACCTTCGTCGGCCGGGCGACCATATCGCGCCTCAACCGGCGCTACCTCGGCCATCACGGCGCGACCGATGTGATATCCTTCGGGCTGGGACGCGTGGGACGGCGCGGACCGGTCGTCGGCGACGTGTATATTTGCGCTGAGGTCGCTCGCGACAATGCCAGGCGCCAGGGCATCGGCGCGGGCGAGGAGCTGCTCAGGCTGGTGATCCACGGCACGCTCCATGTCCTTGGCCACGACCACCCGGGCGGCGTCAAACGCACGGCCTCCAGGATGTGGCGCAAACAGGAGAGAATTCTCGCACGTGTCCTCTGATCGGCTCCTCGACGACTTCAACTCGCGCAAGCCCGCCGCGCTTGCGCGCGTCGTCAGCATCGTCGAGAACCATCGTCAGGGCTTCGAGGAAATACTTGCCTCGCTCCACTCGCGCACCGGTCGTGCGAGGCGCATCGGGCTGACGGGCCCGCCAGGGGCTGGAAAGAGCAGCATCACCGCGCTGCTGGTGAAACGATTCCGCGAGGCGGGCCTGAGGGTTGGTGTCATTGCCGTCGATCCCACGTCGCCGTTCACCGGCGGCGCTCTGCTCGGCGACCGCGTGCGGATGGAGAACGTCGCGCTCGACCCCGGCGTTTTCATCCGGTCGATGGCGACGCGCGGTTCGCTCGGCGGACTCGCGGCGGCAACGCGCGAGGTGGCCGACGTGTTGGATGCGTTCGGCTTCGACAGATTGCTGATCGAGACAGTCGGGGTCGGCCAGTCTGAACTGGATGTCGCGCGTACGGCTGACACGACGCTGCTGATCCTCGTCCCGGAATCCGGCGATTCGATTCAGACGCTCAAGGCCGGGGTGATGGAAGTCGCTGACATCTTTGTCGTCAACAAGGCCGATCGTCCGGGGGCGGACCGACTGCGGAACGACGTCGAGCTGATGCTGGGGCTGAGGAAGGGCGTTTCGTTCGGCAACACACCAGCGCATCATGGTGTCGACCTGAAACGAGCCAACCCGGCGCGGGTAGCCAGGGAGGCGGCGAAGACCGCCAATCCGACGGAGTGGACCCCACCGGTTCTGAGCGCAATCGCGATCAAGGACGAAGGAATCGACGAGATCCTCGCCGCGCTGGATCGTCACTTCGTTTATCTTGAGCAGAGCGGCACGCTTCGCACGCGCAGGCGCGAGAGAATGCGGGAGCGGGTGATGGATGTCGTGGAGGACAAGGTCCGCGGCCGGTTGTGGAAGGACACCGGGACCATGAGCTGGCTCGAGCTTCAGCTGCCTTCAGTCGAGGAAGGAAATGCGACCCCCTTCGCGGTCGCCGACCAGCTGTTGCGCCAGCGTGGTGAGCTCGTACGTGGAGAAGAGGATAAATGACCAAACTGAAAAGCCCCGGCTCGAAGAAAGCGCCTGATTCCGAGCTCATCGAAACGATCGAGGAGCAGAGCGCCGAGCTCCGACTTCTGCGCAAGGAAGTCGCTGAATGGCGAAAGAGATACGACGCCGGCGAGCTGAGGGATATCGGCTTCGGCAACTCCGAAAAGGAGGTGCGCCCGATCTATACTCCGCTCGACGCGGCTGAGACGAGCGCCGAGGCGCTGGGTATGCCCGGCGTCTACCCGTACACACGCGGAGTTCACGCAACGGGATACCGCGGCAGACTCTGGACGATGCGACAGTTCGCGGGCTTCGGCAGCGCGCGCGACACGAACGAGCGCTACAAGTTTCTGCTCGCTCACGGCCAGACCGGACTCTCGGTCGCCTTCGACTTCCCGACTTTGATGGGCTACGATTCGGATCATCCGAGATCCGAGGGAGAGGTCGGCAAGTGCGGAGTCGCCATCTCGAGCCTGGCAGACATGGAGATGCTTTTCGACGGAATTCCGCTCGATCAGGTCTCGACGTCGATGACGATCAACGGACCGGCGGTCATTCTGTACTGCTTCTACATCGCTGCCGCGGAAAAGCAGGGCGTCGATTCAACGAAGCTGCGCGGGACGATCCAGAACGACATTCTCAAAGAGTACATGGCGCAGCACGCGTGGGTTTATCCGATCGAACCTGCGCTTCGGCTGATAATAGATTGTTTCGAGTGGTCCTCGGAGCACGTTCCGCAGTGGAATACGATCTCGATCAGCGGATACCATATTCGTGAAGCAGGTGCCACCGCCGCGCAGGAGCTTGCATTTACGCTCGCCGACGGATTCACCTATGTGGAAAGGGGAATTGCGCGGGGCCTGAACGTCGATACGTTCGCGCCCCGTTTGTCTTTCTTCTGGGACATCCACAACGATTTCTTCGAGGAGATCGCCAAGCTGCGCGCCGCGCGCCGCATTTGGGCGCGCCACATGAGGGATCGATACGGCGCCAGGGATCCGCGCTCGCTGATGATGCGATTCCATTCGCAGACCGCCGGTGTCACCCTGACGGCCCAGCAGCCGATGAACAACATCGTGCGCGTCGCGTATCAGGCGATGGCGGCGGCACTCGGCGGAACGCAGTCGCTGCACACTAATTCGATGGACGAGACGCTGGCGTTGCCGACCGAGGGCTCGGTGCAGGTCGCGCTGCGAACCCAGCAGATCCTCGCCTACGAGACGGGCGTCCCCAACGTCATCGATCCACTGGGCGGGTCGTACTATGTCGAAACCCTCACGACAGAGCTGGAGCGAGAGGCGGAGGATTACTTCACGCAGATCGAGAAAATCGGCGGGGTCGTTCGCGGATTGGAGACTGGCTGGCTGCAGCGGAAGATCAACGAATCCGCCGCCAGGCAGCAGTGGGAGATCGAGCAGCACCGCCGGATCATCGTCGGCGTCAACGACTTCGTTACCGACGAGCCGGAGCTGTCGATCGAGCTGCTCAAAGTCACCGAGGAAACCGAGCGCGAACAGAAGCAACGAATGGCGGAAATGCGGAAGCGCCGCGACAACGCGCTGGTGGAAAGGAGACTGAAGGACCTGAGCGATGCCGCAAAGAGCTCGCAGAACCTGATGCCTTTCATCCTCGATTGCGCGCGCGCCTACTGTACCCTCTACGAGATTCGCGCCGCCATGGAAAGCGTCTTTGGCGCTTACCGCGAGCCCGTGTTCTTCTGAGAAAGAAGCGCGAGTGGTGGGAGTCCGCGTTTGACGCCCACTATCTCCAGGAGTACCGGCCACTCTTTACGCCGGAGCGCGATCGTCAGGAGGTAGCCAGGCTCGTCGAGCTGCTTGGCCTGCCGGCCGGGTCGCGTATCCTCGACGTGCCGTGCGGGCAGGGTCGCCACGCGCATTTGCTGGCGGAAAACGGGCTCGACGTCGATGGACTCGACTACTCGATCGACCTGCTGGCCGTGGCGCGAAAGCGCGGGACCGGTCGAGCGCTGAGATACACCCGCGGCGACATGCGCAAGTTGCCCGCGCGCTGGTCCAGACGATTCGATGCCGTGGTCAACCTGTTCACATCGTTCGGCTTCTTCAGCCATCCCGCGGACGATGCGCGGGTCGTCAGGGAGTTCGGGCGCGTGTTGAAGCCCGGCGGCCTCCTCGTCTGGCACGGTGGCAGCCGCGATGGAGTGATGGCGCGGTTTCTGTCCCGCGATTGGTGGGAGTCGGACGGGACTCTGTTCGCCCAGGAAAGGGAATTCGATTCGCTGTCGGGCCTTCTCACGGTCCACTCCACCTGGCGGCGCGGATCGCGAACCGGAACGCGCGAGCACCGGCTGAGGCTCTACACGGCCACGCGCCTGGCGGAATTGCTGGCGGACGCCGGGATGGTCGTGGAAAACGCATACGACGGGTTCACCGACAACCCGCTCAAGAGAACTTCTTCCGAGATGCTTCTCGTCGCCCGCAAGGAGTAGTGCCAATTGCCGCTCCCGCTTCGCAGCCGCTAACTTTTAGCTCTCTATGAGACCAATTCGAGTACTCGTCGCCAAACCCGGGCTCGATGGACACGATCGCGGCGCCAAGGTCGTCGCGGCCGCGCTGCGCGACGCGGGAATGGAGGTCATCTACACCGGGCTGCATCAGACGCCGGAGATGATTGCCACCGCCGCGATCCAGGAAGACGTGGATGTCATCGGGCTCTCGATTCTGAGCGGGGCGCATATGACGCTGATTCCCCGCGTCCAGGAGCTTGTCCAGGCGCAGGGCAGGGACGACGTCCTCATCACGGGCGGGGGAATCATTCCCAAGGAAGATGTCGAGGTGCTGGAGGCTCGCGGCATCGGCCGCCTCTTTGGCCCGGGCACGCCGACGACCGAGCTGATCGCGTACATCAAGGAGTGGTTCGCCACGCGCGAAAAACAGGAAGCGTAGTGACGAACCGGTTGCGCGAGCTCAGCGACGAGCTGAAGTCGCTCGAGGCAAAGCTCCTCGAGGCCGGGGGCCCCAAGCGGCTGGAGAAGCTGCACTCACAGGGAAAACTCTCCGCGCGCGAGCGGGTCGACCTCCTCCGTGATGAAGGCTCCAGCATGCTCGAGATCGGGCTCCTCGTGGCCTACGACCAGTACGAAGGCCAGGCGCCCGCCGCCGGCGTCGTCACCGCGGTGATCAGGGTACACGGCCGGGAGACTGTCGTCGTCGCCAACGATGCGACCGTGAAGGCCGGATCGTGGTGGCCGGAGACGATAAAAAAGATTCTTCGCGCCCAGGAGATCGCGATGCGGTGTCGCATCCCCATCGTTTATCTCGTTGACTCGGCGGGCGTGAATCTGCCCTACCAGGGCGGAGTATTCCCCGGACAGTACGGTGCCGCGCGGATCTTCTACTACAACTCGATCATGCGTCGCTATCTCCACACTCCGCAGATCGCCGCGGTGATGGGGCAGTGCATCGCCGGGGGCGCGTACCTGCCCGCCTTGTCCGACGTGATCCTCATGGTGAAGGGCACTTCCTTCATGGGACTGGGCGGTCCAAACCTGGTGAAGGGCGCTACCGGTCAGGTGGTCGACTCGGAGACACTGGGTGGCGCATCAACTCATACGGAGATCAGCGGTGTCGCCCACTACGCCGTCGATAACGACGAAGCGTGCATCGCCAAAATCCGCGACTTGATCGAGCGACTGCCGACCTCCACCCGGGATCTGGCCCTCCTGCCGCGGGAAGCCGCGCAGGAAGAGCGCACATCAAGACGTACGCCGACCGGAGCGAGAGCAAAGAGCAAAACGGCGAAATCCGCCGGTAAGCCCGAGGATCTCTACGACCTTCTGCCGGCAGACCATCGGATGTCGTATGACATGCATGCCGTTCTGCGCGCGATTCTGGACAACGGAGAGATCGACGAATTCCAGGAGAGTCTCGCCAGAGAAATGATCTGCGGCGACGCCCGCATCGATGGAATTACAGTCGGCGTTATCGCGAATCAGCGGGGGCTGATCAAGGGACGAGAGGGCGAGAAGCCGCGCTTCGGGGGGATCGTATACGCCGAGAGCGCGGAGAAGGTTGCCTACTTCATAGATCGATGCGACCGGCTTGGAATTCCACTGCTGTTCGTGC
The DNA here is from genome assembly GCA_035997625.1 of Gemmatimonadaceae bacterium. Taxonomy (GTDB): domain Bacteria; phylum Gemmatimonadota; class Gemmatimonadetes; order Gemmatimonadales; family Gemmatimonadaceae; genus UBA4720. The sequence continues at coordinate 2,174 of DASYIM010000141.1, read as the reverse complement.
AGGACGTCTCCGGTTTCATGGTGGGCACCGAAGAAGAGCAGGCGGGAATCATTAGAGCGGGAGCGCGGTTCGTCGAAGCAATGGCCACCGCGCGCGTTCCGAAAATCGTCCTCACCATCAACCATGCGTCGGGCGCCGGCTACTATGCCATGGCGGGCCAGGGCTTCGACCCGGACTTCATTCTCAGCTGGCCGACGGGACGCATGGGCGTAATGGAAGGTGAGTCGGCGATCCAGGCCGTGCATGGTCCCATTCTGGACGCGGCGAAGAAATCAGGCACCGCGATCGAAGCGGCGCTGGGGAAAGCAGTCGATGAAATGCGCGCCGACTACGAGCACCAGCTCGATGCGAAGTTCGCCGCCGCGCGCGGTTACGTGGATGCGATCGTGTATCCGGAGAATACGCGTGAGATGCTGAGCCTCGCCCTTCGCGCGACGCTGCATAATCCGGGGCCGCACCTCGGACCATTCGTACTGCCGCCGCACCTCGGAGAAGGCAATTGAAGGAAGTGGTTCGGGTCGCCGGTGGTCAGGGCTTCTGGGGGGACGACCTCGATGCACCGCGACGTCAGGTAGAAGGTGGCCAAATCGACTACCTCATGCTCGACTACCTGGCCGAAGTCACAATGTCTATCCTGCAGAAGCAGAAGGAGCGCGACCCATCATTCGGATACGCGCGCGATTTTGTCGGCGCGATGGAGAGCGTCCTGCCCGCGGTCGTCGAGAGAGGAGTGAAAGTCGTCGCCAACGCCGGCGGGGTGAACCCGCCGGCGTGCGCCGCCGCCATCAAGGCTGTGGGCGAGAAGCACGGCGCGCGGGGCAAGCTTCGCATCGGAGTGGTGACGGGCGACGATTTGCTGGGACGCCTGGATTCTCTGCTCGATGCCGGTCATCGGCTCGCCAACATGGACACCGGCGAACCGCTTTCGACAATTCGAGACAAGGTCCTTTCCGCCAACGCATACATCGGGTCGGAGCCGATCGTCGGCGCTCTGGCAAAAGGCGCGAACGTCGTCATCACCGGGCGCTCGACGGACACCGCACTGACCATGGCGCCCTTGCGACACGAGTTCGGCTGGAGCGCGACGAGCTGGGATCAGCTGGCCGCCGGCATCGTCGCCGGTCACATCATTGAGTGCGGCGCGCAATGCTCGGGAGGAAACTGCCTCTATGACTGGCGCTCGATCCCGGATCTCGGCAACGTCGGCTATCCGATCGTCGAGGTAACAGCCGACGGCGCGTTCGTGGTAACCAAGCACCCCAATACCGGCGGCAGAGTCTCCGTACAGACGGTGACCGAGCAGCTGGTGTACGAGATGGGTGATCCACGCTCCTACATCACTCCCGACGTAATCGCCGACTTCACCACCATTCGCCTCGCACCAGACGGCGAGGATCGCGTCCGCGTGTCGGGAATCAAGGGGAAGCCCGCCACCGACAAGCTCAAGGTCTCAATAGCCTATCGCTCTGGATTCAAGGCGGTGGGCACGCTCGTCTACGCCTGGCCTGACGCGCTGGAGAAGGCACAGCTCGCCGACAGAGTGCTGCGCGAAAGACTGGACCGACTGGGCCTCAGATTCGACCGTGTCCTCACCGAGTTCGTCGGAGCCAATGCCACCCATGGGCGTCTCGCCGGTGATCAGCGCCATTCGCCGGAGGTTCAGCTTCGCTTTGGCGTCCGCGGGCCGGATCGTGCCGCGGTGGAACGATTCACGCGTGAAATAGCGCCGTTGGTGCTCAACGGTCCGCCCAGTGTAACCGGATTTGCTGGAGGCCGACCCAAAGTGGAAGAGATCGTCGCGTACTGGCCGGCACTGATCGACAAATCGGTCGTGAAAACTTCAGTCGAGGTGATCGAGTGAAGATCCAGTTGGTGGACCTCGCGCACGCGCGATCGGGCGACAAGGGAGACACTGCCAACGTCGGCTTGATCGCGCTCAAACCCGAGTGGTACGACGTTCTCACGAAGCACGTGACCCTCGACCGGGTGGCCGAACATTTCCAGGGCATGATCGAAGGCGATGTCGAGCGTTACGAGCTACCCAACCTCAACGCTCTCAACTTTCTGCTGCATGGCGCTCTCGACGGCGGCGGTACCTTGTCGCTCAAGACAGACGCTCAGGGCAAAGTGTATTCGACCGCGCTGTTGCGGATGATGATCGATGTTCCCGACGA
>DASYIM010000140.1:0-5671 GCA_035997625.1 Gemmatimonadaceae bacterium | reverse complement strand
AGCAAAACGGCCGGCCCCTTACGAGACCGGCCGAATTGTTAGTGGCGGGGGCGGGATTTGAACCCGCGACCTTCGGGTTATGAGCCCGACGAGCTACCAGGCTGCTCCACCCCGCGATGAGAGAAGCAATCTACGCGGGCGAGGCACCAAGTCAACCGATTTACGCTCTCTTAATGTGGTTCCGCAACGAGTACCGGCAGCTACTTCGCGGCGGGGCGTTCCGGAGCGTCGCCAAAGCGATAAAGAATCTCCTTGTCGCCACGCACCATTCCGAACTCCTCGCGCGCGATGCGCTCCTGCGTCGCGCTATCGCCCTTTACCAGTCGGAGGAATCGACCGAGTGAGTCCACCTGACGCTGCAGCGAATCAACTTCGAACGTCAGCCTCCGCTCCTTCGACTTGAGCACGAAGAGGTCTTTGGTGCTGTATTCCCCGCCCTGCGCCGTGTAAACGAGGGCGCCGAGTAATAGCGCCCACCAGACGAATCGCTTCATCGATCAGGACATTCCGTAGATCGATCCGCCGGGGTACTCGGCGACCGGGCCCAGCTGCTCTTCGATCCGCAGCAGCTGGTTGTATTTGGCAACGCGATCGGTGCGGCTGGCGGATCCCGTCTTGATCTGACCGGCTCCGGTTGCCACGGCGAGATCGGCAATGAAAGTGTCTTCGGTTTCGCCGGAGCGGTGCGAGATGATGGACTGATAGCCATTCGCTCTGGCCATTTCGATTGACTCGAGCGTTTCCGTAAGTGTCCCGATCTGATTGAGCTTGATGAGAATCGCATTGGCGACGTCGGACTCGATACCGCGCGCGAGCCGCTCGGTGTTGGTCACGAAGAGATCGTCACCGACCAATTGAACTCGATCGCCGAGTGCAGCTGTAATCTTCGCCCAGCCATCCCAATCGTCCTCGGCAAGCCCGTCTTCGATGGACACGATCGGATATTCGTCGAGCCACTTCGAATAGAGCTCCACCATTCCGTCCGCATCGCGGGAACCGGCGCCACTCTTCTTGAAGGTGTAGGTGCCGCCCTTGTACAACTCGGATGCGGCAACGTCCAGCGCGAGAGCGATTTCCTTTCCCGGGTCGTAGCCCGCGGATTCGATTGCTTCAACTACGACCTTGAGCGCCTCCTCGTCGTTCTTGAGATCCGGCGCGAATCCGCCTTCGTCGCCGACGCCGGTCGAGAGCTTCCGCTTCACCAGCACTTTCTTGAGCGCGTGGAATACCTCGGTCCCCATGCGCAGCGCTTCCCGAAAGCTCGTCGCGCCCACCGGAACGATCATGTATTCCTGGAAATCGACGGTGTTGGTCGCGTGCGCGCCGCCGTTGAGAATGTTCATCATCGGCACCGGCATCGTGCGCGCCATCGGACCGCCGAGATAGCGGTAGAGCGGCAACCCGACTTCCATTGCAGCCGCGCGCGCGTTCGCCATCGACACGGCGAGAATCGCGTTGGCGCCCAGCTTTCCTTTGTTCTCGGTGCCATCCAGCTCGATCATCGTGCGGTCGATCGCAATCTGATCGGTGGCGGGAAGTCCATTCAGCGCCGGAGCGATTCGCTCCTCGACGCTCTGCACCGCCTGCTCCACTCCCTTCCCCAGATAACGCTCCGCGTCGCCGTCCCTCAGCTCCAGCGCTTCGTGCTCACCAGTAGATGCGCCGCTCGGCACCGCCGCGCGTCCGAACGCGCCGCTCTCGAGCGTGACGTCAGCTTCGATGGTTGGATTTCCACGACTATCCAGAATCTCCCGCGCCTTGATCTCGATTATGCCTGACATTTTTCCAGTTGGGTGTTGCCGCTATCGCGTCTGTGTGGGCTGTGCGTTCGCAGACAGGATTTCCGCCGACGAAGGAAGCCTGGAGGCCAGAGTGGGTAGCGGTTCAACGCCGTACAGCTCGCGCATGGCGTCGGCCATTCTCCCTCTGACTGCCTGCATCAGCGCCTCACGGTGGTCGTAATCGACACCTGCGGTGCTGACGGGCTCGAGCAAATGTACATCAATCGTCCCCGGATGAACCCACATCGAGCCTTTCCTCATGACTTCGATCGTACCATGGACGATTATGGGGACAATCGGCGCGCCCGCGGCGATCGCCAGTACAAATGGACCCTTCTTGAACGGACGCAGCGCGTACTCCCGGCCCCGCGTGCCTTCGGGGAATACGACGACCGAGCTGCCGGCGCGGATTCGCTCGGCTGCAACGTCGTAAGCGCCAAATGCGGCTTTTCGATTCTCACGCTGGATCTCGATCATGCCGACGGCGCGCATGCCGTGGCCGAAGATCGGCACTTTGAACAGCTCCGCCTTGGCGACGAACTTGTAGTGCGGGAGAATTTTGGCCAGGGCCGGAACGTCGAACCAGCTGACGTGATTGGACGCGTAGATGTGGGGCTCGGCGGGGTTGAGATTCTCGAAACCGTGAACGCGCACTTTGACGCCGGCCGCCCAAAGGACGAGAGCCGACCACCACCGCGGTGCCTTGTCGAAGAGTCCGTCGGGCTTGTCTTTCACACCCAGCAGTGCGCCGATCATGACGGTCAGCCCGATGACCAGCGTCGCGAAAAACGCGACCGTGTAGAGCATGACGGTGCGGATAAACGACATCAATTCTCGCGAAAATGGTCGAACCCCTGAGGGGCGCTGATTTGCTTCCCGCCTCCGACGAGGCTCACTCCCGGAGAACCAGCAACAACCCGGCCGATCTCGGTCAGGCTGAGTCCGAATTCCTCGCTGAACTGTTTCACGTCGATGCTCGGTGCAGTGACGACAATCTCGTATTCCTCTCCGGAGCTTAGCGCATCGATGGGCGAAACGCCCGGCATTCGAGGAACTTCCTCCACGTCGATCTCCATTCTGACCTTGCTCGCGGCCGCAACGTGGGTGAGGTCAGCTGCAAGGCCATCAGAAATGTCGATGGCCGAAGTGGCTCCCCGCGAGGCGAGGGCAATGGCGGCGTCGATTCGCGGAACCGGGCAGGCAAAGCGGGCTCGATTGCCCTCGCTTGGTTCCTGTCCCGCCCGCCAGGCGCGCAGAGCGGCCTCGGGACCGCCGAGGCTACCAGTGACGTAGATGCGATCGCCCACCCTGGCGCCGGCGCGCGAAAGTGGCCGGGCGACGCTGCCGAGCGCCGTTATGGTGAGCGATAGAACTTTCCCTGAGGACAGATCTCCGCCGACTATCGGACACAGCACCGCCGCTGCTCCCTCGCCAATGCCGGTTGCCAGCGCCCGCGCTTCGCCCCGATCAACCTCGGGCAACGTGAGTGCGATGACGACGCCAATGGGTCGTGCGCCCATCGCGGCAAGATCGCTCAGCGCGGCGGCTGTCGCCCGGTAGCCAATCTCGAAGTGGTTGAGCCACTCGCGGCGGAAATGGACGCCTTCCACCGATGTGTCTGTAGTGACAACCAGCCTCTCACCCGGCGGCACGTCGATCACGGCGGCATCGTCGCCGATCCTCTGCGCCGATTTTCCCCACTCGTCAACGAGAATCCGGACGAGGTCGAACTCCTTGCCAGGGCCGAGATCGATGTTGAGAAGGCTTGCCGGCTTGTCGCTCATCGGGCGACAGGCGGCAGGACAGCCAGCACCGGCGCCTCGGGACTCGGCTCGGGCTCGTTCCAGGCGCGGGGCAGAGCGTAGAGCACATCATCCAGCGTAGTTCCACGAACGTACTCGCACAGCTCCGCGGCGCGTCCGTGCACCCAGGCGGCGCAGCACGCGGCAGCGGTCGCATCACCCATCTGCGCGAGCAATGTTCCGGCGATTCCCGAGAGGAGGTCGCCGCTTCCTCCGGTACCGAGCGCCGCTGTGCCCCGTGCGATTACGAAGCGCTCGCCCCGGGGAGAGAAGACGACCGTCGGAGATCCTTTGAGCAGCACGGCGCAATTGAGCGCCTTCGCGACATCAATGCCGATATCGAATCGGTTGGCGATCACTTCCTTGGCGTCGAAACCGGCAAGCCTGGCGAACTCGGCAACGTGCGGAGTGAGGAGCGCCTGACGCCCTGCCAGGAGTCCGCCGAGGGTGTTCGCGTCACCCGCAAAAACATTGAGCGCATCGGCATCCAGAATCACCGGAATTCTGGCTTCGCGCAGCACGCGCTCTACGAGCGCCCGCGTTTCGCGGGACTGTCCCATGCCTGGCCCAATGACCGCGGCTTCGGCCCAGCCGGAGATTTCAGAGCTTATCTGGTTGCTCGTCGACGGCCATTCCGAGTTGAGGGCCGAAGGAATTGCCGCCAGCACCGCGGCGACGTTTTCCGGCGCCACGAGCGTGCGAACGACGCCGACGCCGCTGCGGAGCGCAGCCTTCGCGGCGAGGACCACCGCTCCCGGCATTCCTTTCCCGCCCCCCAGAATCGCCAGATGCTTGCGTGTTCCCTTGTGGGCATCAAAGTGGATCGGCGGGAGGTGCGACTGCACCCATTCCCCGCCGATGATCTGCGGTGGCGCATGTTCCCGCGAGCGACCCGGCGAAGCAATCGACGCAGGATCGTCGAGGCCGATGTCGATGGCGACGATCTCGCCGCAGCAGTCTCTCGCCAGAAGAGTCCCTCGCTTGACGCCGCCAAAACTGAGAGTGAGGTCGGCGACAACGCACGTCGAATGCGCGCCCGTCGTGGCGTCCAGACCGCTGGGGACATCCAGCGCCGCTACGCGGCGACCGCGCGCGTGGAGTGCATTGATCGCCGTGATTCCGTCCGCAATCCCGCCACGTGGCGCACCCTCGAAGCCGGTGCCGAGAAGAGCATCAACGACGACTCCTGCGTCGTCGGGGGCGGCATCGACCACACGCACCAACGGAGCTGCTTCATCGCGGAATGCGATTGACTCGGGAGATTTGAGTTTAGGGCCGGCGAAGTCGATCACGCTTACATCTACGCCAGACCCCGCCAACCTGCTGGCGACCACCCAGCCGTCGCCGCCGTTGTTTCCCGGACCCGCGAAGACGACGGCGCCGCCGCGCAGTCGCTCGGAGTAGCGGCGCTCGATTTCGCGGGCGGCCGCGGTGCCGGCGCGTTCCATGAGCACGTGCGAAGGAGTCCCTCTTTCAATGGCTGCCCGATCGCGCTCCGCTGATTCCGTGGCGCTGACCACCCAAACGGGCATTAGCTGGAGCTGGTCGAGCTACGCCTGCAGCGCGCGGTTCCAGGGATAGTCGCGCTCGAAAGCCCGGTCGAAATCGAAGACGTCGACGAACTCGTCGCGCGTGTCCTGCGGCTGGCTGAGGAGAAATCCGAGGTCGACCAGGCAGAAGACGATGTCGCCGATGTCAGCAGTCGCAGAGATACCCCAGTGCTCGAGGACCACCTTTGCCATGACGCCGTAGCGCTCGAGGGCGAGCTGGCGGCAGGAATTGGCCAGCTCGATCCCGGTGATGTGGCGCCGCGCCGTGAGGCGTGCCTGACACATCTCGAGCGCGGACAGCACGAACAGATACGCCTGCTCGTGAAAGCGCGGCTCGCGGACGCGAATCCGGTCCATGATTCCTTCGCGAAATGCCAGCTCAGCCATGTTGCTACTTTTGTCCCGCCATTGAGGGGAAGGATTTGTAGAGCGGAAAGCGATTCGTCAAGTCAACTACTTCCTCTTTGACTGACAATGCGACCGCGGCGTCACCAGCGCTGGTAACTACCCGATCGATAAGCACAGCAATCCGCTCCAT
>DASYIM010000139.1:0-2283 GCA_035997625.1 Gemmatimonadaceae bacterium | reverse complement strand
TCACGCCGATGGAACGCTTTAGCGATCGCTGGTGCGGTCGCCACACTGGCTGCGATCGTTGCCGCCTTGAGTCTGGCTCGTAAGCCCGACGCGACTCCTGCCCTGGACCGCGTTCAGCTGACTGTTACTGGAAATGCCGTTTCACCGTCGCTGTCGCCTGATGGAGCGCGGGTGGCTTTCGCTGAAAAACAGTGCGACGCAACTGATCACTGTACTTATCAACTGGTCACTCAGAACACCGACGGCGGCAGCCGGCTCGTGCTCACTCGCAACATCGGATACATCTACAAGACCCAGTGGACCAGGGACGGTCGCTTCGTCTTATTCGCCGGCTCGTATCCGCCCTCGCGCCAGGGGGCGTTTGCGGTCTCGACTCTTGGGGGAGACACAAGGTTTCTTGGCTTCTTCGCCTTCGATCTGGTGGCGGGAGATACCGCGCTCCTCCACGCCGGTTCGGTGCCCGGAGTAGATCGGGCATGGGTGCGTCGGATCACCGTTCACGATGGCCTGACGCTCGACAGCATTCCAGTACGTGACAGCATTCCTCAGTACTACATAGTTGGTTTGACCATTCCCGATCGGCTCATCGTAGCAACGGGAAAGACGTCGGAGAGCATACCCGAGCTTCGATTGACTGACTTTCGCGGTCAAATCATAAGCCGCATCACACCGCCTTTTGGGTCGCTCGGCCGCGGTTATCGCGCTCGCTGGGTACCTTCCGCGCAAAGGCTTGTTATCGCTTCGCAACGCGAGCTCGCCGGCACTGAGTTCGACGTTCTCACTATGAAGGTGACGGCCGCAGGCATTCAGCCGGACGTCGACACCGTTTTTTCCGGGTTGCAGCTCGGTAACGGAATATTCGACGTATCGCCGGACGGGGAGCGACTGGTCTACTATGCGGGACCCGTGGAGACGTCGCTTTCGACGATCGACGTCGGCCGGACGCCGCCGACGCAGTTGCCGCCGGCTCGGGTATTGTCTTCGACCACGCTGCTCAGAGGACGGATATCACCACCGGGAGACAAAATCTTTCTCGCGCGCGATGCTACGCGAGGTGGCGCCCACGCGTCCCAGTTTTCTCTTATTCCACGCAATGGCGGCGCCGAGTCGCAGATTCCGGGCGCAGTCGAGAATCTCCTGGATTTTGAGTGGTCTCTCGATGGGGCGAGGTTGATGTACCTGCACGGAATCGGGGGAAACAAGATCCGGTTGGTTGAAATGGACACCACCGGCGGCGGGGCGCGGGAGATTGCTCGGCTCGAGCAATCGGCAGCGACCCAATTTCACCCACTTCCGAACGGAGCAGTCTGGATCATACCGGCGCAACGTCGTTCAGTCTCCATAATCCATCGCCCCGGGAAACGAGATGTGACGTGGCATGTTCCCAAGTGGATCAGCGTTATCGGCAGCATTTCACATTCGCCCGATGCGAAATCACTGGCTGTCGCGGCGGTGAACCCGCTGTTTGACTCGGTCGTTGTCGCAACCGTGGATATCGAGAGTGGCCGCTTTACCAGGATCGGAAGTCTCGGCGGGAGAGATCCTCAACAAATCAAGTGGCTTGAGGATGGCCGAATGTCGGTCGTCCTTCGAGAGCCGCCAGGCGCTTTCGCGCTCTACAGGATTGCCCGAGGCCGACCAGCCGAGAGGCTCGGAGTCTTGCCGTATACGGAAGCGGACTACAGCGTGTCGAACGATGGCAACCACGTGGCGGTGTTCGGTTACAGCGACAAGAACGACGTTTACATGATCCGTAACTTCGGCAAGATGCTGCGACCATAACGAGCCGGCTCTAGGTCGCCAGGCGGGGGCTACCTCACCGGTATGCTAACCCATTGGCGAAACCACCGGCTCGGAGCGCCCAGCGATCATCGCGTCTATTGAGTATCTGCCGGCGCCCGTACAGAGAAGAGCGACGCTCGCGCCGAGCAGCAGGAATTCGAGCTCGAACTTCGAGAAGCCATTCTTCAGCTGCACCAGGAAAATGGCGCCGAGCATGTCGAGCGCGAAGGCGAGCGCGAGCGGGCGCGTCAGGAAACCCGCGATCAGAGCAACCGCGCCGAAGACCTCGAGCAGAGTGATCAGCGTTGCCATGACGCCAGGGAGTGGCACACCTACATTACCAAAGAAGCCGGTGACGCCGCCGATACCCATCTTGAACAGCTTCTGATAACCGTGGTTCAGGAACACCACGCCGGTAGCGATTCTGAGCACGGCGAGCCCGAGACTCACCTGACTGGGGGACGGCGAGCGAAACAGTTTCATCGACTGATCCTCATTTTT
>DASYIM010000138.1:0-2465 GCA_035997625.1 Gemmatimonadaceae bacterium | reverse complement strand
CTCGCCGGCCTGAAAATACCGGCACTCGTCCTCCAGTGCTCGGATGATTTCATCGCGCCGCGCTCGGTCGGAGATTTCGTGCATCAGTCCCTGGCGCAAAGCACCTTTCAGCAAATGAAGGCGACCGGACACTGTCCGCATTTGAGCCATCCGGATGAGACGATTCAGTTAATGCGCGAATACCTGCGCGCCCCCGTCGCCGTCTGAGTCGGTTTCATACTCATGGTGACGCCGCTGCACAGGGGATGATGTCATAGATGGAAACGTTGATCGAGCAGATCCCCTGCGGATTCCTCTCCTTCACCGATGACGGGCAGATTCTGCGGGTCAACGCGCGGTTGCTGGAGCGGCTTGGTTACAAACGGGAAGAGGTCGAGGGGCGGCCCTTCGAATCCTTGATGAACGTCGGCAGCCGGATCTTCTATCAGACGCATCTCTTTCCGCTCATCGCCATGAAGGGCAGGGCGGACGAGATCTTTCTGCTGCTGAAGGCAACGAATGGCGAAGATGTCGGATTCCTGCTCAACGCCGTGCGTCGCGAGCGCGACGGCCGCATGGTCAACGATTGCGCATTGATGCGCGTCGATGAGCGCAGAAAGTTCGAGGACGCTTTGGTGCGCGCCAGAAACGTCGCCGAGGCGGCGCAGAAGGAGCTGGAGGAGGCGAACAGGAGATATGAGGAACAGGCGGTCGAGCTCGAGCTCCAGCAGGAGGAGCTGCAGACGCAGCGGAGAATCGCTGACGAAGCCAACCAGGCCAAGAGCAAATTTCTGGCGGTGATGAGCCACGAGCTGCGCACGCCTTTGAACGCGATCGGCGGCTACACCCAGCTGATCGAGATGGGTGTGCACGGTCCGGTGACGGAGGATCAGCGAACGGCGCTCGCCCGCATTCAACGCAGTCAGCTGCACTTGCTCCGGCTCATAAATGACGTGCTCAATCTCTCACGCATCGAGGCAGGACGTGTCGACTACAACATCCGCGAGGTACAACTTGCTGAATTGGTGAAAACGGTGATGCCGATGATCGAGCCACAGCTGGCGGCAAAGGGAATCACTTCGCGGACCTTTCTCGACGAGCCGGCGGTGGTACGCGCCGACCGCGACAAACTCGAGCAGATAGCGCTCAATCTGCTCACCAACGCCGCGAAATTTACGCCCTCCGGCGGGAGCGTCGTTGTCCGCGTGCGCAGTGGCGGCGACATGTCCCGGCAGGTTTGTCTCGAGGTCGAGGACACCGGAGTCGGAATTTCAGCGGAGATGCAAAAGGAGATCTTCGAGCCCTTCGTGCAGGTGAATGCCGACAGTCGATCCGAAGGATCGGGGCTCGGTCTCGCCATTAGCCGCGAGCTCGCTCGCGGCATGCAGGCCGATCTGACTGTGAAGAGTGCGCCCGGTGAGGGAAGCGTCTTCACTGTGCTCTTGCCGGCAGCGTGAGCGCCGCCGGGTACCGGCAGTTTGCCTAGCGATTCCCTTCAGCTTCGGCAGCCACCGCCTTCTGTGCCAGGCGAATTGCGGCTGCGAGCGCGTCATCGGCGTTGACTGACAAGTCGGGTTTTACGCCCACGCCTTCCCAGTTGGTCTTCGTGATGGGATTAATGGCGCGACCCGTGGGGACGAAGAGAGTCAGACCATATGGTAGAGGAACGGGACGGCCCGGGTTCGCGCCGCCGCCCGTCGTCTCACCAACGATCATCGCGCGCTTGCGCGTCTGCAGGTCGTAGGCAAACTCCTCGGCACCGGAGAAGGTTCGCGAGCTCGTAAGCACGTATACGGGTTTGTCGGGCCCGAACTTGATGCCGTCTACTGCCGGCTCGGTGTAGAAGTCGTCGGTCCGGCCAATGGGCCGAAGGTACAGGGAATTGAGCAGCACCGGTTTGTCGCCGAACACGTAGCTGGCCAGTAGAGCGACAGTGCGAGGCGAGCCACCGCCGTTCGCTCGCAGGTCGAGAATCAAACCTTTTGCATCGGCCGCGGCGCTCATGATGCGACTCGCCTCCTCGCGGACGACCTCTGGCGGAAATCCGAAGCTTCGGATCTCTATGTAGGCGATATCGCCGGGCAGCCGCTCCGTGCGTCCGAATGTGCCGGTTGGCGCATCGAAGAGACGGGGAGTACCGCCTGCTGGAGGACCGCCGACGAGAACCCGCAAATGACGGTCGTGACCCAGTGCCTGGAGATCCCTGGTCAGCACCTGCGCGAATGACGACGCATCAGTGGCGCCATCAAACTCGCCGCGCGCCAGCCGCGTCCGCAGCTCTTTATCGATCCGCGCACCGACGTCCGGGAACACGTATCCCTCGATCAGCGCGTGCCCAATCGAGTCGACAACCGCCAGCCGCTGCCGCGGCGTTAGCGCGGCCTCGTCTGGTTGAGCGAAAGCCTGCGAAGTCGCCGCAGTCGAAAGGACGAGCAAGAACACGAGCAGTCGACGGATCATCGAGTTCTCCGGTGCCGCCATTGGGG
>DASYIM010000137.1:0-24143 GCA_035997625.1 Gemmatimonadaceae bacterium | reverse complement strand
GTCGCAGTCGGCTGCATGATCGAACGCCACAAGGCCGAGCTCGTCGACTCGATTCCCGAAGTCGATCTATTCCTCGGCTCGTCGGAGATGCAGAAGCTCGTGCCTGAGCTCAACGAGCGCGGTCTGCTCGGTGAGGCGAGCGAAGCGTTGCACCCCGGAGTACGCCTCTACACGGGCGACCTGCCGCACGTCCGCTACATGAAGATCAGCGAGGGATGCGACCACGGCTGCGCCTTCTGCGCCATCCCGCTGATGCGTGGCAAGCACCGGTCGTTCGCTCTCGACGAAGTGGTGCGCGAAGCCCAGCTCCTCGAGCTCCAGGGCGCTCGCGAGCTGAATCTTGTCGCCCAGGATCTGGCCCACTACGGCCGCGACTTGCGTGACGGGATCAAGCTGCCGGAGTTACTCGAAGCGCTCGTAACGGAGACTTCGATTCCGTGGATACGAATGCTGTACCTCTACTCCGCCGGAATCACGGACAGACTGCTCGAGGTGGTGGCGGGAGAGAATCGCGTGTTGCCATACCTCGACATGCCGATCCAGCATGGCGCCGACGAAGTTCTGGCGCGGATGCGCCGACCCGAGCGAAAGCGTACCATCCGCGACCGCGTCCGCAAATTCCGCGACGCCGTGCCTGATGTAGCGATTCGCACGACGTGCATCGTCGGATTTCCTGGTGAGACCGATGCGCAGTTCGAGGAGCTGCTCGAGTTTCTCGAGGAAATGCAATTCGAGAGGGTGGGCGCCTTCACCTACTCGCCGCAGGAGGGCACGCGCGCTGCTCAGTATGAAGACGACGTTCACGAAGCGGTCAAGCGCGAGCGCCTCGAACGCCTCACGGAGCTGCAGCGCGCGATCACCGCCGAGCGTTATGAGGCGAGAACGGGACGCACGGCGCAAGTGATCGTCGATCGGGTGGATACCGCGCGGGGAACGTCGCAAGCCCGGTTGCCGTGGCAGGCTGACGACATCGATGGTGTGACCCAGATCGACATGGCGCTGGCACCCGGGACGATTGCCGAAGTAGCCGTCGAAGAAGTCGTCGACGATTACGATTTCCAGGCGTCCGTGATCCGGGTAGCAATGCCGGCGGCGGCGCCACACGGCGCACGTGTCGCGCGTCAGCTTCCAATCAAGCAGGTGACGATCGGCAGCTTCGGGCGGTAGATGCGATCGGCCGACCTGATGGCGCGCGCCCGCGAGCTGTTCCCCGGCGGCGTGAATTCACCTGTGCGAGCATTTCGTGGCGTCGGCGGCGAGCCCGTCGTCGCGGCGCGCGGGCAGGGCTCGCGGATCTGGGACGTCGACGGCAAGGAATACATCGACTTCGTGCTCTCCTGGGGTCCTCTGGTGCTGGGCCACGCGCCGCCGATGGTTCTCGACGCATTGGAGAAAGCGATGCACGACGGGACGAGCTTCGGGATGCCGACCGAGCTCGAGGTGCAGCTCGGAGAGCTGATCCGTCAGCGGATGCCCCACATCGAGATGATGCGCTTCGTCTCCAGCGGTACTGAGGCGACGATGAGCGCGGTACGCCTCGCCCGCGCGTTCACCTCACGCGATGTGATCCTCAAGTTCGACGGGTGCTATCACGGACACGCCGATTCGTTCCTGGTACACGCGGGCTCGGGAGTAGCGACGCTGGGCTTGCCCGATTCGCCTGGAGTTCCGGCAGCCACCGCGTCGCTGACCCTCACCGCCCCTTTCAACGATCTCGAAGGAGCTACCGAGCTCGTTCGCGCCAACAGGGGCGCGGTCGCCGCGATCATCGTCGAGCCGATTGTCGGCAATTGCGGGTTCATTCCGCCGGAGCCTTCATTCCTGGAAGGCTTGCGGGCGCTTGCCGACAGCGCGGGCTCGCTTCTCATCTTCGACGAGGTGATGACCGGTTTCAGGATCGCCCCAGGTGGCGCTCGAGAGCGTTTTGGTGTGACCGCTGACCTCACGACCCTCGGCAAGGTGATCGGCGGGGGATTACCTGTCGCGGCTTATGGCGGACGGCGAGACATCATGGAGCGAATCGCTCCGGCCGGGCCTGTCTATCAGGCCGGCACGCTGTCTGGGAATCCACTGGCGATGGCGGCCGGAATTGCGACACTAACGACTCTGACACCCGCTCTCCACGCTCGAATCGAGAAGCGAACCGCCACGCTGGTCGAGGGTTTGCAAAAGACCGCCAAGGGGCTCGACGTCCCGTTTACGGCTGACTGCGCCGGTTCGATGTGGGGTTTTTTCTTCCGGTCAAAACCTGCCCGTAATTTTACGGACGCGAAGGCGTCTGATACCGAGCTCTTCAGGAAGTTCTTTCACGCTGCTCTGGACCGAGGAGTTTACCTGGCCCCATCACCGTTCGAAGCGTGCTTTATGTCGGCAGCGCACAGCGATGAGGACGTCGCGACCGCCATCGAGAGGATGGGCGATGCGATGAGGCAGGCGATTGCGTAACCGCTTGCATCGCTACCGTCTCGCAATCGCCGGCGCCGCCGCGCTGGGAGTTGCAGCGTGCGTTTCGCTGTCGTCGCCGCGCGGCGGAGGCGGCGGTGGGAACATTCCTGTCGTGCGCGGGCCTTACAAGTCCGGAGCAAACCAGCTGGTTCGCATTGGTCTGGCGACTTCGGGGCAGAGTCGGATTGGCGCGACCAGCGATTGGGCGATTTTCCAACCCGATGGAAAAACTCAGATCGCCCGGTACGCGGCGGGTGAGTCAGACTCCGTGTTTGCGCGTACGCCTGATCCCCTCGTCATCCGGGCACTCACTGCGGACGGGTTCGTCACCTGGAACTCGAAGCGCTACCGCGGTGAGCTACTCGTCGCGCTGTCGGACTCCGGCTTGGTGGTAATCAACCGGTTGCCGATGGATTCGTATCTGCGCGGCGTGGTGCCGCTGGAAATCGGCAACCGAACTGCCGCGGAAATGGCCGCCGTCGAAGCACAAGCCGTTGCCGCGCGAACCTACGCGTACAAGCACCTGACCAGCACACGCGCGTTCGATATGTACGCGACGGTCCAGGACCAGGTGTACGGCGGGGTTGACGCCGAGAAGCCGCAGGCGGACACGGCGATAATGAAAACCGCCGACGTCGTGGTACTCTACAACGGCCAGCCTATAACAACGCCCTATCATTCGACGTGCGGTGGCAGCACCTCCGCAGTCTCCGAAGTCTGGTACGACCAACCCGACGAGCCTTATTTGCGTCCGGTGAGCGACCGGGTTCCTGGGACCGATCGGTTCTATTGCGACGCGTCGCCGAGGTTCAGCTGGACGCAGAGCTACGATGCGGCTGGCCTGCGCGCAGTGATGGAGAAGTACCTCGCCAGCTATACCAACGCGCCCAAATCGAACCTCGGCCGGATCGTCGACATCAGCGAGCAGGGAAGGACTCCATCAGGTCGCGTGCGCGCCCTCACCGTGCAAACGGAGAGTGGCACGTACACGCTGAAAGGAAACGACATCCGCTTCGTTCTCAGAGATCCGAAGGGCGCCATTCTGAACAGCACGTTTTTCAGCTCCCGGGAAGCGAAGGCGAACGGTGAAGTCTCGTCCTTCGTCGTTGAGGGCCGGGGGTATGGCCACGGAATCGGAATGTGCCAGTGGGGCGCTATCGGACGCGCGCGCGCCGGACAAGATTTCCGTACGATTCTTGAGACCTATTATCCGGGAACCACGATTGGCCGAATCGCAGGTTAGCCCCAAGGAAACAAAATCGACGAAGGATACCGTCCGGCTCGGCCTCGTCGGCGCGGGAGCGATCGCGCAGCTCGCGCACCTTCCCGTGCTTTCCAAGATCAAAGGCGCCGAGCTCGTCGCGCTTTGTGACAACGATGGGCCGAAGGCGAGCGCGATCGCCGAGCGGCTGAAGATTCCCGATGTATTTACGGACATCGAGGACCTGCTGGAGCTCGATCAGGTCGACGCCGTCGTAATCGCGACGCCGAATCACCTGCACGAGCCGCACGTTCTGCGGGCGCTCAAGTCGAAGGTCGATGTGCTGTGCGAGCGCCCGCTGTCGCTCAGCTCGCGCGGCGTCGAGCGCATTCTCGCCGCGGGGAAAACGGCCGGACGCAAGGTCGTCGTCGGAAACAACCACCGGTTCCGCAGCGATGTCCAGCAGCTCTATCGGTTTTTGCAGGGCGGGGAGCTGGGAAGATTGATCGGTGTTCGCGCCGGACAATATCAGTTCTCGTCGAGCCGCACCGGCTGGCGGTTTCGCCGGCCCGAAGCTGGCGGCGGAGCATTCTTCGAGCATGGTTATCCGTTGGTGGATCTGGCGTTGTGGGTGGCGGACTTCCCTGAGCCGGTACGCGTGACCGCGCACATGGACCGCGCGCGCGGGGCAGCCACGGTCGAAGACTCGATGATCGTTCACGTCGAATGCGCGGGCGGGATCAGCTTCAGCTTCGACGTATCGTGGTCCTACGTCGGCCAGGAAGAGCGCTGGTGGTTCGAGGTTCTGTCGGGGCGCGGCAGCGCCCGCCTCTCGCCTTTGCGAGTGGTGAAAATGCTGAATGGAAAGCCGACGGATGTATCCCCGAGCGGAGCCGCCGCGCGCGAGAGCGTGTTCCTGCAGTCGTATCGGGCGGAGCTGGCGCACTTCGTCGCCGTCGTGAACGAGAGCACGCCTTACGAAGCTCCCGACGATCAGCTGGTAGTCATCAAGCTGATGGAAGCGATCTACAAGGCGGCGGAAGAGGGCAAGGAAGTCCGCCTGTAGGATGTAAGACGGTATACCGTCCACCAGACGGCGAGATTGATCGGCAGCGCCAGCGCGATGATCTCACCATTCTTCTGATGGAACAGTGGAAGGCTCTGGATGACGAGCCCGACCAGACAAATAACAGCGATCCATGCGGCGAGCTTCAGCGCCCTGGAGCTGGCCCGCAGCCAGTAAATGGACAGCGGTATGAGCACCACCATCCCGAGCGATAGCGGATCCATGTGGAGCAGGTTCTCGTTGCGCCCCATGAAATAATGCTTGGTGAACAACCAGGCGAAGATGAGTGCCACCCCTGCCGCGCCGGCTACCAGGCTCCACAGCATCGACAATGCGGTAGCTCCGAACAGGGCTACGCGAGATCCGCCTTCGGCGCGCCTCACCAGAAACACGAGCATCACCGCGTAGATGATTCCGGCGGCGACGAACAACCAGAAGTAGTTCGGCGGAGCCGCCGGCTCGGGCGACCGTCCGGCGGTGTAGATCACGCGCTCGGATTTGACCAGCGGAACCCTGATATCTCCCGTGTCGGCGACGGTGACGGAACGAAGATCGTTGGCCATTCGCACCGGGAGAAACATTTCCTCCCACATCGAGAGCGGCTTATCAGCCGGATGTCCAAGGGCGAGCGTGACACCCGTGTAGAGGGGGATGTCGCCTGTCATGAGTCGCTGGGTGTGCGAGCGATAAGTGCCCTCCGTTTTGCGCGACACTGTCGCTGTTTGCAGCTGACCGCCGAGCGCATGATCCAGCGCATCGCGAAGCCGCGTCGAGCAATTGTCCCTGTAGTAGTCGTAGCGGTAAAACTTGTTTTGGGGCAGGGCGTTCCATTGAAGGAACTGAGCGAGCTTGAGTCGCTGGGCCGGGGTAAGATTCAGCTCCTGCGCGAGAATCGAGCGATTCTGCGATTTGTAAAACTGTACCATCGAGTTGTACTCGATCGGCTCCATCCAATAGCGGGTGTCACCCGTAACGAACCGCCAGATGAAATGGGGCTGATTGAAGTCGAACATCCCCCAGTTGTATGTCAGGTCATTGCCGCGTGTTCGGTCGTTGATCCAGATGGCGTTGTGGCCGAACCGCTCCCAGACGGCTTCGCCCCAGCCGAATGTGAGGACGTAAACGGTGAGGTTTGATCCCGGCTCCGGCGAAGCGACTGTCGCCGGAGCGGTCGATGAAGCCGGCGGGCCGACGGGAGCGACCGGAGCGATCTGGGCCGCGAGCGATCCGGCCAGCCCACATGTGAAGGAGGCGACTGCATAAAGTGTCCGCGGTTTCATCGCCGTAAGATGCACTTCGAACGGCACTCCTACGAGGGCGTTCGGATGTCGGCCCAACGGTTTGCCGTCATTTGCGCTGGCACCCTGGACTCCCGACACGCCTCGCGCGGCCAGTTCAGCCTAACTTGTTTGATGAGGCAGCTTTAGCTATAATTCATAGCTACCTTCGAATTATCAGAGAGAGTTCAAATGAAACCCGATATCCACCCAGTATACGCCACGGCGACCGTTCGCTGCGCATGCGGGAACACATATCAGACCAGATCCACCCAGGCGGAGATCCACACGGATATCTGCGCCAGCTGCCACCCTTTCTTCACGGGCAAGCAGAAGCTCGTCGATACAGCGGGACGCGTTGAGCGCTTCCGCCAGAAGTACGGCAAGCAGGTCGCTGGCTCCAGCTCTGAAACCTGAGCCTCCGCGACCGGCTCAGGGACGCCATAGAGCGTGCCGCTGAGGTAGAGCGAGAGCTCTCCGATCCGAAGACCGTAAGGGACCAGCAGCGCATGGCAGCGCTGGGCCGTGAGCACAGGCATCTCACGCCGCTTGTCGAAATGGGGAACAAACTCGAGAAGCAGGAGCACGAGCTCGCGGAAACCCGCGAGCTCGTCGACTCTGATGACCCCGAGATGTCGCAGGAAGCCGAGGCCGAAGCAGCACGCCTGGAGAAGTCCATCGACGAGCTGCTCGAGCGGATAAAGCCTGCTCTGGTACCGCACGATCCGCTCGACGACCGCCCAGCCATCGTCGAGATACGTGGTGGCACTGGTGGCGACGAAGCTGCTCTCTTCGCCGCCGATCTCTACCGGATGTACACTCGTTTCGCTGAAGGCCGCCGCTGGCGCATCGAGATTATCTCGCAGTCCGACGGCACCCTCGGCGGAATGAAGGAAGCGATCTTCAAGATCAAGGGCGACGGTGCGTTCGGTGTGATGCGCTGGGAGTCCGGGGTCCACCGAGTGCAGCGCGTGCCGGTCACAGAGAATCAGGGGCGCATTCACACATCCGCCGCGACTGTGGCAGTGCTGCCTGAGGCGGAAGAGATCGATCTCAAGATCGAGGACAAGGATCTCCGAATCGACGTGTTTCGCTCGTCGGGCCCCGGTGGCCAGAGTGTCAACACCACCGACTCCGCTGTCCGCATCACCCACATTCCCAGCGGCATCGTCGTCAGCCAGCAGGATCAGAAATCGCAGCTTCAGAACAAGCTCAAGGCTATGGAAGTTCTCCGCGCCCGACTTCTCGATGCGAGGATCGCCGAGCAGGAAGCAGCACGCGCGCGCATGCGCAAGACGCAGGTGGGCACCGGCGACCGCTCGGCGAAGATCCGCACCTACAACTATCCGCAGAACCGGGTCACCGATCACCGGATAAATCTCACCCTGCACGAGCTGACCAAGGTGCTCGATGGCGATATCGAACCGTTCATCGATGCGCTGAAGGTCGCCGATGTCGAGGAGAAGCTAGGTGAGTAAGAGCAGCACTTCATATTTCCCGACGACTCTGCCGATCGGCACCATCGGCGACCTGCTGGCAGGCTGCGCGGCGATGCTCGAGTCAGAGGGAGTGAACGAGCCGAAGCGTGAGGCGCGTGACATTCTCGCCGCCGTGCTCGACGTGCCGAAGTTCTGGGCCGCCGCGAATTCGGTCGCCGACGCATCACCGGATGTGGCAATCGCGGTCATTCGGGCGGCAATGCAGCGTGCGGTCGGCGCTCCGCTCGCTTACGCCGTCGGTCGCGCGTCGTTTCGCCATCTCACGCTCGAGGTGGACGAGCGAGTGCTCATTCCGCGCGTCGAGACGGAGGTGCTGGTGGAGCGTGTGCTGGAGCACTGTGATGACGAAACCAATCGAGTCGCCGATATCGGTACCGGCTCGGGCGCGATCGCTCTTTCCCTCGCGTTCGAGCGCGAGTTCGAGAGGGTGTTCGCGACGGATATCTCCCTCGACGCCATCGATGTTGCGGCAGCCAACGCTGCTTCGCTCGGCAACGTGCTGAAGTCTCCCGTGGAATTCCGCCACGGCTCGCTGCTTGCCCCATTGCGCGGCGAAAAGCTCGATGTCGTCGTGTGCAATCCGCCTTACGTGAGCTTCGCCGAGCTGGCGGATCTCCCGCCTGATGTGCGTGACTGGGAGCCAAGCCTGGCTTTGCTCTCGCCGCAGGACGGACTGGCCGCGACGCGCGAGCTGATCAGGCAGGCGCCGCATCAGCTGGTGTCAGGCGGTTTGCTCGCGCTGGAAGTCGACGCGCGGCGCGCCGGAACTGTCGCGGAAATGGTTTCGGTCGACAGCCGCTACAGCGAGGTGGAGGTTCTGCTCGATCTCACCGGACGCGAGCGCTTCGTGTTCGCGCGAAGGGTTTAGCCCCTCGGGAAAGGAGAATGAATGGTGGAGGAAAAAGCGAAGGAACTGGGGCGGCTGATCGGTCAGAGTCCGGAGTATCAGGCACTCAAGCGGTCGAGCGAATCGCTAAACGATGACAAGGAAGCGGTAGTTCTGCTTCAGGACATGGAAAAGCTGCGCGGCTCGGCCCAGGAGCTCATCCAGCGCGGGGAGAACCCGACGCCGGAGATGGAGCAACAGCTCGACACAATGCTCGAAAAGATACAGTCGCAACCCGCTTATCAGCGTGCTGTCTCGGCCCAGGAAAACTTCGACAAGCTGATGCTGCGCGTGAACCAGTGGATCATGGACGGAATGAAAAAAGGCGCTGCGAGTCCGATCATAACGCTGTCCTGAATGACGCGTGGCAAGCTCGTAATTCTCGAGGGCACTGAAGGGGCGGGCAAGACGACTCAAATCCGTCTGCTCGCCGAGCTTCTGACAGCGGCCGGTATCGAGTGCGTGGCAGTGCGAGAGCCGGGCGGGACGCCGGTGGGCGACGACATCCGGGAAATCCTGCTTCATCCGGAGCAGGAGATCACCGACGCAACCGAAGCGCTGCTCTTCATGGCTTCTCGCGCCGAGCTCATCGCGCGGGAAATTCTCCCTTCGCTGGTCGAAGGCCGGGTGGTTCTGCTCGATCGCTTCTTTCTCTCGACCTATGCGTATCAGATCTTCGGGCGCGGGCTGCCGGAAGCCGAAGTGCGCGCCGCAAACCGGCTGGCGACCAGTGGGTTGGTGCCCGATATCACGCTGTTGATCGACGTACCGGCGGCTGAGGGCCTCAGCCGTGCCGACGCACGTGGGGCGCGGGACAGAATGGAAAAGGCAGACGATGAATTCCATAACCGCGTGGCGGACGCGTTCCGGCAATTCTCGGATGCGAAGTGGCAGCACTCCCATCCCGAGTGCGGACCGATCAAGTTGATAGACGGAACGGGCGACGAGAAAAGCGTTCACCAACGCATAGTCTCAGCCCTGATTATGGCGCTTCCGCAACCTTTTGGCAGTCTGAAGAGTTAAAGAGTCATGAAACTGAAGCTTCCCATTCCCAGCACCACGGCGAGGGCGCGCACGGTAATCGTGGCGGGCACTTTGCTCGCCGCGCTCGTCACCGGCGGCTGGCTGCTGCAGCGGGGCGCCCGGACGGGAACATTCACGACCTACGAAGGGGCCAAGCTTTTCGAGAGCGTTTTCCGCCGCATTCAAAACGACTATGTCGACCCCGTCAGCGACTCGGCGCTATACGTGAAATCAGTCGACGGGATGTTGTACGAGCTGCGCGATCCGTACTCGACGTTTCTTCCACCGGACCGGTACGCCCGCCTCAACGAAAGCACGAGCGGCAACTACGCAGGTCTCGGCGTGGAGGTCGATCTGCGCGACGGATGGCTGATTGTCGTGGCACCGGTACCCGGCGGACCCGCCGAGAGAGCCGGGCTGCAGCCGGGTGATCGTATCATCGAGATAGCGGGGAAACAGACCAAGGGCTGGACCAATGAAGAAGCATCGAAGCTTCTGCGCGGGAAGCCGGGCACCAGCGTCAGCCTGAAGGTAGAGCGTCCCGGCGTAACGACGCCCCTGGAGTTCAGAGTGCAGCGCAACACCATTCATCAGAGCGCGGTGCGGCGAACAGCGCTTCTCGGTGATGGTGTCGGGTATATCGATCTCAAGGCGTTCAGCGACTCGACCGCTAAGGAGCTTAGCGGCTCCGTGAATGCACTGCTCGCGCGCGGGATGAAGACGCTCATCCTCGACCTGCGGACCAATCCCGGCGGGCTGCTGACGCAGGGCGTACGGGTGTCGGATCTGTTCCTCAACGAGGGGCAGAAGATCGTCAGCATGCGGGGTCGTCTCCCCGAGACGAACCGGGAATACGCGGATACCGCGCAGCAGCGGTGGCCGAACCTTCCTCTGCTGGTGCTGGTAGATGGTCGAAGCGCGAGCGCGGCGGAGATCGTCGCCGGCGCGTTGCAGGATCACGATCGCGCGGTGATCATCGGTACGCCGACATACGGAAAGGGCAGCGCGCAGACGGTCATTCCGTTCGGCGACCAGGGTGGGCTCAAGATCACCACCGCGCGCTGGTTCACGCCGGTCGGCCGCTCCATCACGCGTCGCCAATCGAATGACGACGACACCGACGATGCGCTCCCGCCGTCGCGCGAGCGGTTTCACACCGACGGCGGCCGGATCGTCTACGGTGGCGGTGGTATCACGCCCGATGTTGTCGCCGGGGACAGCGTCACTCCCGTCGAGGAAGTGACCTTCATGCGCGCGCTGGGCGCGAACACCTCGCATTTCAGGGATGCCGTCACGGATTACGCGCTGTTCGTCAAAGGAACTCGCGGCATCACAACGCCGGATTTCGTCGTCACACCCGCGATGCGCGAAGAGGTGTGGAACAGGATGAAGGCGAGGGGAGTCGACATTCCGCGCAGCGTTTACGACGAGGCGGAGCCCCTCGTGTCGCGAGTGATAGCTTTTGACATCGCGCGTTACGTATTCGGGAGCGACGCGGAATTCCAGCGCCGCGCGTCGGTGGACAAGGCGCTCCAAAAAGCGCAGGAGCTCGCGCACGGGGCCAAATCCGAACAGGATCTGCTGCGTCGGGTGATGACGCTGGCTCCGGCCGCTACCGACTCGGCAAGCAACGGGGGAGGGCGGTGAGCGAACGGGTTTTCATTGTCGGAGCCGGACACGTTGGGCGCGGTCTTTTCCGCGCCTTTCGCGCATCAGGGGTGGACGTCGTCGGACTCCACGGCAAGCGACCGTCGGGCGTCAATACGTCGACGGGCAACATCCCCGCGGAAGCCGCGCGCGCCAACGTGGTTGTTATCTGCGTGCGCGATACACAGCTCGATGATGCGATTGGGGAGATAGCAGCCGCTGCAGATTCAGGGCACATCGCTCGCGGGTCGGTGATACTGCATACGTCGGCGATCGCCGAACCCGCGGGATTGAACGCGCTCAGCGCCGCCGGATACCCGGGCGGGACATTTCATCCGCTGATTCCGTTCAGCGACCCCGAGATCTCGGTGGAGCTGCTTCGAAATGGCTGGATCGGAATCGACGGCGACAACGCTGCAAAGAATGCGTCACGCCGTCTGGCCGGGCAGCTCGGCGCTCGGACATTGGACATTCCACCGGGAAAGAAGCCAGCCTACCACGCCGCCGCGGTGATCGCATCGAACTTTCCGGTGGTGCTGGCCTCAGTCGCGGGGCGTTTACTCCATGAGATCGGAATTCCCGACGCCAGCGCGTATCAGGCTGTCGAGAGCCTCATGAGCGGCGCGCTGGCGAATATGAAGCGTGCAGTGCCCGATGACGCACTGACCGGACCCGTCGTGCGAGGGGATCTGGAGACGGTCGGCAAGCATCTCCGCGCACTGGTTGGGCACGAGACTGCGCTCGCGGTCTATCGAGCGATGTCAGCCGCCGCCGCGGAAATCGCGCAGCGGCGGGGCGTAGATCAGAAAAAAGTCGCGGCAATCAAGGGGCTGGTCAGACCAGCCAGATAGTGGGCGGTCGCGAGGCTAGAACTGGGCCGTCGATTGATCGACGACCTTTGTGCCCTTCGGAACCGAGAAGCGAAAGCTCGAAGTGTTGATCGCCGGATTCGCCGTAAAGCTGGTGATCACCACGTGACGCTTGAGCCCGCTCGCATTCTCGACATCGAACTGCCTGATACTCGAATCGGCGTCGTCGATCCAGACTTTCGCGCTGGTGAAATTGGCGTTGGAGCGCTTCGGAACGAGCGTCACGGCATGAGTGGCGCGTCCGCTGACGGTCGCCGCGCCCGAAGCGCTGACGGTGAATCGAGCGCGGGGCGAGTCGAGGAACTCACGCGCGGGATCCAGGGCAGTGGCATTTCCGCCCGTGTATGGCATCCTCATCACCTGGCCGGGCGTGCTGCTGGGCAGGTAAACCCAGAGCGTCGACCCGTCGGCCGCGACGCGGTCGCCGCTGGCGAAATCGATGCTGAGGAGGTTGGGCTTCTTTCTCAGGATCACACCGGTAGTCGTTTGCGTGCTGCCGGTGAGCGGATTGGTGAGCGTTTGGCGGAACTCTGCGCGCATGCTATTGAGGCGGCCGTAAGCCGCCACCGCACGATCGATTATCGCTTCAGCGTTCTGCGCGTCCGCGCTTCTCGGCGCGGGCAGCGCGGCGGCGATGAGCGCCGATGCAAGAAAGAGTTTTCTCATAGGTGAGCGTACCCGGCAGGTGCTATGCCGTTCCTGCTTTTGCGGGGATGCTGCGCCCGATCGCCGCCGCCACGGCGCGCAGCTCGCCCACCAGCTGGGAGAACTGATCCGGGTAAAGCGACTGGGCGCCGTCGGAGAGGGCCCGATCCGGCTCCGGATGGACCTCGATCATGACTCCGTCGGCGCCTGCGGCAACGGCCGCCCGGGCCATCGGGATTACCTTGTCCCGCAAGCCGGTGCCGTGACTCGGATCGGCGATGATCGGCAAGTGCGACAGGCGGTGGACGATTGGAATGGCCGTCAGATCGAACATGTTGCGCGCGGCGGGATCGAAGCTGCGCACTCCGCGCTCGCAAAGAATCACGTTCTCGTTGCCCTCGGCGAGGATGTACTCCGCGCTGAGCAGCAGCTCGTTGATTGTGGCGGCCATTCCGCGCTTGAGCAGCACCGGCTTCTTCAATTTGCCGACCGTCTTGAGCAGCGAGTAGTTCTGCATGTTGCGGGCTCCGATCTGGATGCAATCGGCGACTTCGGCGACGAGATGAGCGCCTTCCGAATCCATCGCTTCGGTGACGATCGGCAAGCCGGTCGCCTCACGCGCGCGCGCAAGGAGCTCCAGACCTTTCTCGCCCAGACCCTGGAACGAGTATGGAGAGCTGCGCGGCTTGAATGCCCCTCCGCGGAGTGCGGTGCCACCAGCTGCCTTCACAATGCGCGCGGCTGACAGAATCTGTTCCTCGGATTCGACCGAGCACGGGCCACCGATCACAACGACGCTCTCGCCGCCGACGGTCACGCCGGGAGCGAGCTCGATGACCGTGTTCTCGGCCCTCCACTCGCGCGAGACCTGCTTGTAGGGCTGGGTGACGTGAATGATCTGAGCCACGCCCGGCAATGCCTCGATTCGCGACGAGTCGACGCGCCCATCGTTGCCGACAAGGCCGACTGCTGTTCGCTGGGCGCCGGGCATGGGCCGCGCCTGGTACCCCATCTCTTCGATGATACTGACGACGCGATCGACGTCTTTCGCCGTCGCGTCGTGCGCCATGACAACTAGCATTCTACGCGGTTAGTGGCGCTGACCCGGCGACTTCGGCTGGCTCGTCGTGCAGCTGTGGTGAGTGCGCGGGGTGCGCCGGAGTGATCATTTCATCGACAGTCCTGCCCCGCATACGGACGCTCACCAGCGACGACACTCCCGGCTCCTGCATGGTCACGCCATAAACGGCGTCGGCCGCCTCAGTTGTTGTGCGAGGGTTGTGGGTGATGACGATGAACTGCGTTCTGTTCTTGAAACGATTCAGCATCCGGACAAAATGGCCGATGTTCTGATCATCGAGTGGAGCGTCCACTTCGTCGAGCAGGCAGAAGGGGCTCGGCTTGGTGAGAAAGATTCCGAACAGCAGCGAGAGGGCGACCAGCGCCTTCTCGCCGCTCGACAGCAGGTGAATCCGCTGGGTGCGCTTTCCGCGTGGCGAGGCGTGGATCTCGATGTCGCCCTCGAGCGGGTTCTCCGGATTCTCGAGACGGAGATCGCACTCGCCACCGCCGAACAACGTCATGAAGATGTTGCGGAAGTTCTCGCGCACCTGCACGAACGTCTGCAGGAAAAGCTCGCGAGCTGTGGTGTCGATCTCGCGGATCGCCTGCTGCAGCGAGTTCTTCGCCGAATGGAGGTCGTCGCGCTGGGTCGTCAGGAAGCCAAGACGCTTCGTTTCCTCTTCGTGCTCTTCGATCGCCAGCGGATTGACCGGCCCGAGCGCCTCCAGCTGCTCTCGAACGAGAGCGGCTTCAGCGCGCACGGTGTCGTCGTCCATCTCCAGCGTCTCCGCCCCGGCGAGCAACTCGTCCACCGGCTTCTTCCACTCGGCCTCGAGGCGCTCGCGGATCGCTGTGCGACGGCCGGAAAGCTCGGTGTAGCGTAGCTCGGCGGCGTGCAGCTCCTCGCTGAGCGCGGAAGCGTGACGCCGCATTTCCGTCACCAGGTGCTCGTCGGACGAAAGACGCTCGTCGATCTCACGCACCTCGCGCTCGGCGTCGGCAGATTTCTCTTCGGTGTTCTCCAGCGTGCGTTGGCGAGCGTCCAGATCGCTCTGCCATTGGGAGAGCTGCCGCGTCAGCTGTGAGTCGGCGCTGAAAAGAGTGGAGAGCTCGAGCTGCAGCGTTTCGAGCTTACCGGTCGCCGAGGTGAACTCCTCACTCAGATGGCGGTGGCGGTCGGCCGCAACTTCCACCTGCGCCTGCGCCTGGGCGCGACGGATCTGGCTGGCCGTGCGCTGCTCGCGGGCTTCGTCCTGCGTGTGCTCAGCGGTGGCAAGCAACTCACGTGCGGCTGTTACCGAGGCTTCACGCTCGGCGATGCGCGCTTCGATGTCGAGCGTGCCGGCGGTCAGGTTCTCGATCCGCGCGTGAGTCGCCGTCTCGCGCTCGGCGAGGCGTTCGATCAAGGCGCGCGCCTCGGCTGCCTCGCGCGCGGCCCGCTGATGCTGGCGGCCAAGGGACGCGGACCGATCCGCGGCGTCGGCATTCTCGCGTGCGGCCTGTGATGCTGCTTCCTGAGCAACGATCGCCGCGCGCTCGGCGGCGGCGAGCGAAGCCCTCTCCGATTCAGCGGTCGTTGCAGCGGCCTGACGCGCTGTCGCTCCATTGACCACCGACTGCTTGAGATCGGCGATCTCGGCCCGCCGGCGCAGAGGTCCAGGACCCGACTCCGGTGCGGGCAGCCAGACGGCTCCGCGCGCATCTACAAACGCGGTGCCGCTCTCCATCGACGTCACCTGACCGAGTAGCGAGCGCACCCAGCCGCTGGCCGGTGATGAAGAAGTCACCAGCCCGGCAAGATCACTCCGCAGAAGATCTTCTCCGTTCGCCGTCTCGCTATTGACCGAGTCAACGGGAAGGAGCAGCAATGGACCGGGCGCCGCCGAGGCGTGCCAGGCACGCACTGCTTCTGCTACCGAACGATCGCGAACCAGCACCGCATTGACCGTTGGGCCGAGGAAACGCTCGACGAGGGCGGCCGCTCCCGTGTCGGTGCTGATGAAATCGCTGAGCGGGCCAAGTACGGCGCCTTCGCCGAAGATGCCGCGCTCCTTGAGGAGCCGTGCAGCTGCCGGGGCGAGGCCGACGCGCTCTCTCTCAAGACCTTCGAGCGCGCTCAGCTTGGCGCTGAGTGCGGTGTGCAGCTCCTCGGCGCGGCTCAGCTCCTCTCGCGCGGCGATCTCGCGTTCGCGCGCCTGCTGAAGCGCTTCACGCGACCTGTCCGCCAGCTCGTTCGTCTCGCCGACGCGGGTCGCCGCAATTGCGGCGGCATCCTCAGCAGCGGCGAGCTCACGGCGCGCAGCTTCAGCGGTGTCGAAGAGGTGGGCCAGCTCCTGCTCGAGGACCGCTCGGCGCTCGGCGACTTCGTCGCGTTCCCTTTCAGCGCCCTGGCGGTCGAGGTGGGCGCGGTGCAGCTCTTCACGCAGCTCGCGGAGGGCGCGCTCGCCCTGCTCGAGGTTTGCGCGCGCGGTACTCAGATTGGCGCGGACCTGCTCTTCGTGCTGGGCGTGGACGCTCAGCGATTCCTCCGCGGCCCCGAACGCCGACTGAAGCTCCGCGAGCTCCATCGACGCCCTCTCCAGCTCGGTGCTGACGCGGCCGGCAACTGCGTCTCCCTCGCGCCGCTCTTCTTCGGCGCGCTCCCGTCTCGACATGGCGTTGCGCAACCGTTCCTCGGCTACTGCGATCTCACCGCGAAGCTGCTGAGCGCTTTCACGCTGATCCGAGACGAGCCTGGACAGCTCACTGCGACGCGCTTCCGCCGTGGTGCGTTCGGCGTAGGCGCTCTCGCGCGCGAGCTCGGCAGCGCGTAATCGCGCCTCCTCTGTGGGCACCTCGATGCGGAGAGTGGTGACCCGCTGCTCGAGACGATCCAGCTCGCCACGCCAGGCCGACATTTCACGGGATGCGTGGGCGACTTCCAGTGTGAAGCGACGCGCCATCAGCTCGCTGTGGCGCTCCGCACGCTTGCGCTGGCGCGCCAACGATCGAACCTGGCTTTGCACTTCGGTGATCAGATCATCGATGCGCGCCATATCGGTGGTGGTTTCCTCGAGCCGACGCTCGGCGCTCCGCTTCCGGTCGCGGTAAAGACCGACACCGGCAGCCTCCTCGAACAGCTCGCGCCTGTCATCGGGGCGATCACTGAGGAGTGCGTCGACCATCTTCGCTTCGATGACGACGCCCGAATCCGCTCCGAGCCCGGTGCCGCGCACCATATCGTGGATGTCGCGAAGACGGCAAGCCGACCCATTCAGGAAATAGTCGCTTTCGCCGGACCGGCTGAGTCGGCGGGTGATGACGACTTCGCGGAAGGGGATGTCCAGCGCGCCATCGTCATTCTCGAAATGCAGGGAAACTTCCGCGAGATTGACAGCGCGTCGCGCGGACGATCCCTGGAAGATCACTTCCTCCATCTTGGCGCCGCGCAGAGCGCGGGCGCGCTGCTCACCGAGCACCCAGCGGACAGCGTCAGAGACGTTCGACTTCCCGCAGCCATTGGGACCCACTATCGCCGTTACACCGGGCTCGAAGACCATGTCGGTATGATCGGCGAACGACTTGAAGCCGTGAATCTCGAGTTTCGTCAAACGCACTAAGGCGCACTCCCGGTTCGGTAAACGAGCACTGGATTTATTCCGGCACCGCGCAATGTTCTGATCAGCTGGGCCGCCTGATCGGCCCGGGCGAAGGCGCCTGCATAAATCCTGGCGCCTCCATCATCCTGCATCAACGCGTAGATTGCCAGCCCGCGAGCCGTGTATTTGTCCACGGCTGCATGAACCGCATCGACAATGCCACCCTGCGTCTGGACGCTATCGATAAGCAGCGCGAGCGGCGTCTGCGTGACTGTCCCACCGGAGTCGGCGAGCACGGTCGAACGGCGTAGAGCAAGCAACAGTGAGTCAGCCTGATATCTCCTGATGTAAGCGCCGGCAGTCACCTTGTACCATATCGTCCTCTCCGGGTCAATCGGAATTGGAGATACGGCCGCGGCGGGCAGAACGCCGCCGTTTTTCCTGACGAACAAGTTAGCACCTTCAGGCGTGTTTGCGGTAAACAATTCGACGGAATAAGTCGAAGCCGCCGCGGAGTCATTGACGTTCGGCGGAGGCGCCACATAAAGAGTTTCCGGAGGCGGGCGGGGAGGTGGTGGGGTCGGAGCCGGGACAGCGGCGACAGAAGCGGCCGCCTTTCGGCGCGCCAGGAATCCATCGGGCCCGAGTATCAGGTCCAACCCGATTGCGGCTACAACCAGGAATGCCAGGATGCCAAGCGCCGGATAAAACCAGCGGTGATGCGTGAGGTCGACGGCTCGCTGCCTCCAGATTCCGGCGGCCAGCTTCCACGTCGCCGCCCGCTCGCCCATCCGGTGCAGAGGGATCTTGAGAGTGGGCGTGGGGGATGGCACGCGAGCGAGCACGAGCGCGGCTGATTCGCCAGGCAGCTCGGGGTCCTTCACCAGCACAGTTCCGTCGATCTGTTCGACGAGATCCGAAATCCGCGGGGAGTTGAGAGGCGCCACCAGCAAGAGGAGCGCGCCGGCTTCAGCGAATCCGCTGGCGAGCTTCTTCCAGCGAGGACTCCGGAATATCTCGTCGGGAATGTCCGGGTCGGTGCCGCTCGGCATCACGTACAGATTGTCGGTGCCCGCCACGCTGTAGCCGATCCTGTTGAGCGAGACACCATAGAGAAAGCTGTCGGTGATGCCATGGACGTCGTCGCCGTTGACCAGGTCGCGCAGGGGAGGGAGATCGCCGACGAGGTCGGCGACAACGGTGCGTCGGTGTTTTGCCTCGGCCTTTGCAATCCCCAGGGCGACGTACGCGGCCGCGAAAGGATCGGAGGAGGTTACAACTACCGCGGAGTAGCTGGCCAGGAGTGAAGCAATCTGCCCTCCGGCGTCCTCCCATGCGACAGGACGTCCGCCGGAGACACGCGCGTTCAAGGGGAGCCCTCGTAGACCCAGTATTCCCGCTTCGACGCTCGCCCAATTTTCACGGCTTCGTCCCGCGTCTGGTACGGACCCAACACCACCCTGTAGATCGGCGAGCCGGCGGTGGCCGACGTAACAACGTGAGCGGTCGTGCCACCGACGATAATCGTGTTGGCAAGCTGCTGCGCCTTGTCCTCGGCGAGAAGCGCCGCAAACGAAACGGTGAATCCGGCGGACACGGGCTGCGTCGCCGATGGCGGGGCAGGAGACGTATCGACGATTGCCGGCGTGGAAGGGACAGTCGAAGGCGTAGAGCTGGCAGCGAGTGAATCACCGACCACCTCGCCAGGGAAAGTCACAGGCTGGTCGAGTCCCTGAGCGCGGGGGCGAAAGCCATCCCAGGCGAAGAAGTACCAGAAATCCTTGGCGCCGCCGGCAACGGTTGACTTGGTAGTGAGCTTTTCCGGATCGAGCAGTATCACGTCCTTGTCGCCCAGCGTTGCAACCTCGCCGCTCGGCGTGATGGTGGGAAGGTCGACGGACCAGCGCGTCTGAAAGGCACCGAGGAGCCTGTTCGTTCCGATGGCGATGATCCAGGCGGAGTCCGCTTTGGGAAAGCGAGCGATCAAATAGCGACCAAGCGGATCCATGCGCAGATCCTCGGGGGGCGCGGCAAGCGTGACGCCTGTCTGCACCCGACCAGAATACCTGTCGATAACTGAAAGGCTGCTGTCGCCCGCGGTAGCAACATAAATCCGGTCACCACTGGGGGTCGGCGCCAAGGCGCGCACCCGGCTGGAAAGCTCGATCGCGCCGAGTGGCGAAAGATCCTTGACCTTCACACCCACCAGCCCACTATCGACAGTGAAGTAGACGCGATCTCCCATCTGGGTGCTGACCGCGCGTCCGGACAGAGGGAGAACGGTGCTGTCCTGAATGACGTCGTCGGGAGGACGCACCTTCCAGACGAGCGTCTGCGCTCCCTTGTTCGCCGAGACGATCAGCTCTCCCGTTGGCTCGGCGATCACCGATCGGGCCGGAACAGGAGGCTTGAAATGCCAGTCCCCGCCATTGGGGTTGAGGCGAACGATCTCACCCTTGGGATTGATGCCGTAGATGTCGCTGCCGTTGGAGGACGACAGCGAGGTCAGCTTCGCTTTCGAGGCTTTTCCGACATCGGTCTCGCGGAGGTCAATCCGGCCAGGAAATCCCTTCGAATCGACGTAAGCTACGGTGCCGGCACTGGCGTCGAACGCCAGCACACGCTCCAGCGCGGGAGCCTCGTCAACGGTCCAGACTACCGAATCGAGTTTTGGATAGAGGTAGATGCGACCGGTTCCCCCTGTGCGTGGCACGCGCAGGAGAAGCTGATCGGGACCGTGGGGTTCTGCTACAGTTAGGTTGGTGCTGTCAGGCGCTGCCCTGTCGTTGCTACAGGCTGCACAGAGCAGCGCCAGCAGTAGGAGTCGGCGCAACGGTTAGTAGCTCGCTCCCAACGAGAAGGTCCAATTCGGCTTGCGATCGGTCGACAGCGGTATGGCGTAATCCCAACGTAGAATGGCCAGATTGAAGAGATTCACCCTCAGACCCGCGCCCCAGCTCATGAACGGATACCGGTCCCTCAGCGGATTGTAGTCCAAGGGCGCTGAGCCGAGGTGCGGCGTTTGCCCGGAGCTCCAGGCGAGGCCGGCATCATAGAATACGAGACCGTCGAGGGGCGGCAAGCCAAAGCTGCTGCCCACGTCGAAGCGTCGAATGATGGGGAACCGCAGCTCGGCGTTTGCCACCGCCACTCTGCTTCCGGCCATTTGGGTATTGGCGCACGTCACCGTTGAATTTATGACGGAAGTACAATCGACAACGTCGAAGTTCGCGCGATCGTAGCCGCGAACGTAATCCGGCCGGCCGATGTACTTCGGGAAGAAGCTTTCGTCGCGGCCAATCGAGAACGAGCTCATGAAACGCGTCGCGACGGTCAGGGTGTTGAAGATGATCGGATCGTAGCGACGATAGTCGACGAGGAAGTCCGTGAATTTGACGTTACCGAGGTTGCGCGAGGCCCCGAAGCGCATCCTCCGGCCCATTACCGGGCCGGTTGTGCCGAAGAGCGTGTTATCCGACACGAACGCCGCCGACGGCGTTACGTAGTTGAGCGTGGCCAGGGAGCTGTCGTTCTTGAACTGAACATCGGTGCAAAACCCAGCCAGGTTGCAATCCTGAAACACGTTCACGAACCCCTGCGCGATGCTGTTGAACTGAAGTCCGGTCTCAACGCGCGAGAATCGACTGAAGGGATATTGTCCCGAGAGGAAGATGTTCCTGATGACGTAGCGGAGGTACGTCGTCTGGAACCGGTTGATGTTGGGATTTGGTGGGGTCCCAGGATGAAACACTCCGCCAATGAAGGGAATATAGACCGGCTCCTGCGAGAGTCCCGTCGTGTACTGCCAGCGGCGGCTGAGATTCGCGTAGCCCGTGAAAAAGCTGGCATCGCTGAGTCTGCCGTAAACGCTCGCGGCCACTGCCAGCTGATGGTTCCCGAGCAGATCGCTGAAGACGAACGCCGTACCGCCGGCTACGGTTCCGTAGCTGGGCGTGTATCCGATCGATGGATCAGCGATGTAGTCGGGATGGAATGAAGCGTGGTACGGGTGCTCGCGGAATCTTGCTGTGTCGGGGAGGCCGAATAATGGATCCGCCTGCAGCACGGCGATCGTCGGCGGCAGATCCGCGACCATCTCCGTCGTCGGCAGCACCGATGACTGCCGCGCGCCAGTTGGCGCGCGATATACGGAAGTCGGCTCGCCGGCTCGCGGGCGCAGCAGCAGCGAATCACCCGGCGCCTTGACGGCGAGCGCCGAGTCGACCCGTGCGCTGGCGAAGTCGCCCGCACCACCGGGACGGAACGCCGTTCTCTTCAGTGCGCGAGGATTGTCGAAGGTCCAGACGGTGTAGTCGCCTTTCTCGTAATAGGTGAAGGCCATCCGATCGGCGCCACGAGCCCAGCTGATTGCCGGGCTGAACTCGGTGATCGCGCCGATGCCGCCGAGGACGTTCGTCAGCTGGTAGTGCTGCTGTGTCGTGAAATCGTAGAGGAAGACGTTCGGCACACTGGTGCGGTCCGAGATGAACGCAACCTGGTTCCCGTCGGGTGCCCACTGTGGGTTCAGGTTCAACCCGTCCTGGCCGGGAATTACGTCTGTCACCCCGCTCTGAATGTCGATCACCGCGATCCGCCACTTGGAGATCTTCAGGATCGACAGATCGGTTTGGGGACCCCGGTCGGTGGCGTAGGCCAGCCTTCGACCATCGGGCGACCAGGACGGCTGCAAGTCAGCGTACGTATCGTTGGTGAGCTGACGAAGATTCTTCCCATCTACCCCGACAACGTACAGGTTGCTGATTCCCCCCTGGATTCCGCTGAAGGCGATCTGCCTGTCGTCCGGCGAAAAAACGGGACTCCAGACGGCATCGATCGGCAGATCGATGCGCCTCACCGAGCCGTGAGCGATGTCCATCAGGTACAGCACGTCTTTGCCCTGACGCTCGCCGGTGAATGCGACGGTGCGGCCGTCGTTGGAGAAGGAGCTCTGTGAGTAAAGGAGCCGCAGCTCTTCGAAATTCGAATTCGTGGTGCTGTTCACCAGCCGCTTGATGCGCCTGCCGGTGCGGGCGTCGGCCAGCCATAGGTCGATGAACACTTCACCGCGCTTCATGCTTCCGTTGGACAGGAAGGCGATGCGAGTGCCGTCGCTCGACAACGCCGGAGCGAGGAAGATCTGGCCGCCGCTTATTTTTTCCGTCAGAAGCGGCTGGGCGAAGCTGCGTGGCCTGTCGAGTATCGCCGCCTGCGGCAGATACTTCGCATTCATCGCTTCGCGCCAGTCGTCGCTGAGCTCGTGTAGCGTCAGGCCAAGCTGGCGCTGAAACGCCCGCGCGATGCCGAGGGTGGTGGAATTCTGCAGAATCTCGCCGATGGCTGCGTCGCCCCAGCGGGCGCCGACGTACTCCCAGAGGGACTCACCGTAGCGATAGGGGAAGTATTTATCGGGACGCTCGGTCATCTGCTCGATCGTCGGAAGATTTCCGTTGACCACGGCGTCGCGAACCCACTGCTGGGTGAGGATGTGGTTCGGGCCGCTCGACAGGTACTCGGCCATGCCTTCCATGAACCAGAGCGGCGGATCGAGCTGGTTGAGCGTTTGCACGTTCGCGCCGGCTTTGCCGCGCGCGATGACGTCATACTGGAACTCGTGCACCATTTCGTGGGTGAGCACGTGCTCAAAGCTCTCCAGATCGCCCGTCATGGGAAAGATCATGCGGTGCCGGAGAAAATCGGTCACACCGCCGGTGCCTTCGCCGAGATCGCCGGTGATGTTGTTCTGGCCGAATTCCGATCGGGATGAGAAGAGCACGATCGGCTTCTTCTCCCGGAACTGGTGGTCGAGCACCTTCGACAGGCGGGCGTAGGAGCGCTCGGCCATCCGCGCCGCGATCATCGCACCGGTGCGCTCCTCTGGATAGTAGTGCACCTGCCAATGCTCGGTCTCGATCACTCGCCAGTCGAAGTGCTTGTACTGAACCTGGTTCATCCCGAAGTACTGCTGCGCGTCGAGGCGAGCGCCGAGGAGCAGTGCAGCGAGAACCGTGAGAATCCGAGCCGCTTTCATTTGTGGTCTTACTCCTGTGGTTCCAACGCCACGGTTTCCGCATCGCTCCATAGCCGCTCTATCTGATAGAACGACCGAAGCGTCGGATGGAAGATGTGTATTACGAAATCGAAGAAGTCGAGCAGCACCCAGCGGCCCTGCTGTAAACCTTCAGTGTGGTGCACGGTCAGTCCTGCCTTCTTCATCTCCGCAATCACGTGCTCGCCGATTGATCTCACGTGGGTGTCGGAGGTTCCGCTCGCAATGACGAAGTAATCGGTCATGTCGGTGACGCCGGCCAGATTCAGGACGACGACGTCGTTTGCTTTCATGTCCAGGCAAAGCTGGGCGGCGCGCTGCACACGCTGCGCGCTCTCGCGGGCGGTTACAGATGGTAGGGATGTGGCCATGCGGTTCAGTGAAGGTTCATTTGCGACGCGGGGGCGCCGCATCTCTTATGTAGCTTATATATGCCGTCAAAGTTCCGTGAGGGGTTGTTTCGCATTTCGCTTGCCAAGTTGGTAACGAAAAAAGGCTTGGTCGTCCTCATGTATACGGACAGCCAAGCCTCCCTGTTACCCCCCACCAAAGTGCTACGCTTTGATGACCCAGACCTTGATCTCGGGGTGGACATCGGCGTGCAGGCGGATCGGCACGCGATACACGCCAAGGGCGCGGATCGGCTCGTGGAGATCGATCTGTCGCTTCTCGATATGATAGCCCTGCGCCTCGAGCTGGTGGGCGATATCCGCAGTGGTGACCGAACCGAACAGCTTGCCCTCTTCACCGACCCGGGCTGAGAACGTCAGGGACACCTGCTCGAGCTTCGTCGCCTGGTCCGAGGCGGCGCCGCGGCGCTGCTCCTCGGCCTGTTCCAGCCGTTGACGCTCCTGCTCGATCCGCTTGCGGTTGCCGGCGGTGGCCTCGTAAGCGAAGCC